>JBFYQI010000126.1:0-9528 GCA_041302875.1 Ignavibacteria bacterium | reverse complement strand
TACTCTTCCACCGATTCACGACGCGCACCTGGACGAGCGCCGCTGATGGCATCAGCTGCCTGCACGAGGGCCGCGATGGGATGCTCCATCGGGATATCTTCGTGGTGCGATCCGACCGCGTTGCAGACGATGAACGGCTCGTTGAATTTCTTGCAGAACTCGAGTCCCAGGAGCGCATGCGGGCCCTCCACGCTCCGGTCGATCGTTTTGCCGATGTCATGGAGCAAGCCGGCGCGTTTCGCGATGACCGGATCGATCCCAAGTTCGGCCGCCATGATGCCCGTGAGGTAGGCGACTTCGATGCTGTGCTGGAGCAGGTTCTGTCCGTAACTTGACCGGTACTTCATCCGTCCGACATGGCGCACGATCTCGGTGTGGGCACCGTGCAACCCGATCTCCAGCATCGTGTTCTCCCCGAGGTGCAGGACTTCCTCTTCGAGTTCCTTCTTCACCTTCTCGACGACCTCTTCGATTCGGG
This sequence comes from Ignavibacteria bacterium, assembly GCA_041302875.1. Classification (GTDB taxonomy): domain Bacteria; phylum Bacteroidota; class Ignavibacteria; order UBA10030; family UBA10030; genus JAKAJH01. Next base: position 9,050 of record JBFYQI010000126.1, on the reverse strand, counting down.
CTGGATGGATACGACCGTCAGAGATCAGCTTTTCCAGCGAGAGTCGCGCCACCTCTCTGCGGAAGGGATCGAACCCGGAGAGGATCACGGCTTCAGGCGTGTCGTCGACAATCACATCGACGCCCGTGGCGGCTTCGAACGCCCGGATGTTTCGTCCTTCGCGCCCGATGATGCGCCCCTTCATCTCATCACTGCCGACATTCAGGACGCTGACGGTCGTTTCGATTGTGTGCTCGGCCGCCGACCGCTGGATCGCCTGAATGATCGCCTTCTGCGCTTCCTTCTTGGCTTCCACCCGCGCCTTGTCGCGCATATCCTTGGTCAACTGCGCCGCTTCACCCTTCACGCTTTCGACGAGGTTGTCGAACAGCGCCTTCTTTGCTTCCTCGCGCGTGACGCCGGCGATCTTCTCGAGCCGGAGGTTTTGTTCCTCCAGCAGCCGTTGGAGTTCGTGTTCGCGCTCGATCAACTTCTTCTGCCGCTCGCCGATTTCCCGGCCTGTCGTCTGAAGCGCATTCTCCTTCTTGGTGAGGACATCGAGCTTCTTCTCGACATTCTCTTCCCTGGTCGTCAGCTGTTTCTCGTACGCGAGCAACTTGTTCCGTCGGGACTGCGCTTCCTGCTCAAAATCCTTTTTCTTCTTGTACCATTCGTCCTTGACCTCGAGCAATTTTTCCCGCTTGATCGTCTCGGATTCCTTGCTCGCGTCCTCGAGGATCTTCTTCGCCCGGTCCTCGGCGGACAGGATCTTGTTCTGTCCGCTGCGGCCGTTCAGCGCCCAGCCGAGAAAGAACGATCCGCCCCCGATCACCGCTCCCAATATGATCAGCACATACGCTTCCATACCTCTCCTCTCGCATCAATCCGTTGCGCAATAAAAAAAGCCGCGTCCACCTGCCATAATCATGCGTATTTGAAGAACCTCTTCAACATACACAGTGGGTACCTGCCTAAGCATTTCACACTTCCACGACCTGCTCCGTCCCGAGGGACATCATCGCAAGGGCTTCCCCCGCCAAGGCGGGGACAAGGTGGCATGCGCTCCACGCTTATGAGTCAAGCTCCCATATTAACAGAATTGTAAGGTTCTTTAATAGGGAACGATTACGGCTGATGGCGCGGCAGAATTGATTCCGCGCAAACGATGAAAAAGAACAGTGACCGCGGCTACACGGTCGGTCCAGTCGGCTCTGACAGCAAACAGTTGTCCAGGTAGTTCGACAGCTTCTCGATCTCGGTCTCGAGATGTGCGACATCCCGATCGTGCCGCTCCTGCTCCTTGAACAGGTCTTCCGTGATGTTCAACGCGGACAACACGGCGACCGTCAACGGCGTCTGCTCCGGGATCTTGTCGTGGATCCGATTCAGCATCGAGTCGACGTACGACGCGACGCGCTTCGTGAAGTCTTCATTCTCTCCACGAAGCGGATACTCAGATCCGAAGATGCGAACTTTGATGCTCTTGCTGTTCATATGCAGGGACAACGTCTCGTCAGGTCAACGGGACCGCCCACCGCCTGGTCCCTGGTACATCAGCCGGTCTACAATCGTGAATTGATCTTGGCGATGAGGTCCTTCAACCGAACCTTCATCTCCTCCCGCTCCTCCGCATTGAGGAACCCGCCGCCATTCGACTGCAATTCGACGAGTTGTTGGCGCAGGGAACGGAGTTCCTTCTCACGCTCCTGCACGGTCGTCGTCAGGCGAGCCCCATCAGATTCTAAACTCGCGATTCGGTCCTGAAGTTCCTTATTCTCCGCCTTCAGTCGAATGACCGTATCGGAAACGCGACGCGCCTTCTCCCACAACTTCTGGAGAGAATCCTCAAGATGCCGCAGGTCTCGCTTCGCTTCTGCCTCGGCCTCTAGATTCACCTCAGGCACTCCCTGGCTCCCGAATTATTGAATTGCCGGCGAGTCGCTCACGCTACGCGCGCAATTCGCCTCCGCAGTGCTTCTTGACCGCCTGGATGACGCGGTTCATGACCGCATCTACCTCGGCATCTTTCAGTGTGTGGTCCGAGGAGCGAAATTCCAGCGCATATGCGAGGCTCTTTCGCCCTTCCCCAACCTGCTTCCCTTCATAGACATCAAACAACGTCACCGCAACGAGCAATGGTGCGCCAGCCTGTCGAATCACGGTCTCAACCTGTTCTTGGGGAAGTGCTCGGTCGAGTGTGATCGCCAGATCGCGAGTGACGCTTGGGAATTTGGGCAATGCCGCGAACTTGCGGTCCTTTGCCCAGCCGTGCTCAACGACCGGAACGATGAGCTCACAGACGAACACTTCTCCTTCCAAGTCGAAGCGCGCTGCGATTTCCGGCCGTACGATTCCAAAGAATCCCGCGTAAGTACCGTTAATTTCAATGCCTACAGCGGGTTCAGTTAAAGCATTGTGCGTATCATACTGAATTAAGCGGTATTTGTCAAGGAGGAAGCGTCTGAGGAGCGCCTCGACCTCACCCTTGCCATCCAGAAGGTCAACATTCCGAGCCTGAACGCCCACGCCAAGCGGAGACACCTGTCCGCTCAGGAGAATCAAGAGGCGCTCCTCCTCGTCGTAGGCTTCCAGGGATTCCCGGTCTTTTCCCTCCAGAAGGCGAAACACGTTTCCGAACTCGAACAAACGGAGGTCCTTCGTGCCCCGATTTCGATTGTATTGCGCAATTCGGAGGGCTCCCGGAATGAGGCTTGTCCGAAGCGTCGACATCTCGACACTCACCGGATTGAGCACCTTCACTGGGGTTTGACCGGATATCCCCATCGTGGCCTCGTCCTGGAGTCCAATGGCGAGGATCTCATTGAAGCCGCCGCCGATGAGGGCATTGCGGATCTCCGTGGTGGCTCGATCGGTATGGACCGCCGCCGTGAAGTCGATCGCCGCGCGGGTTTGGGTGGAAATATTGTCGTATCCGTGCGTCCGCGCAACCTCTTCGATCAGGTCGATCTCCTCGACGACATCTGTTCGATAGGACGGAACACGAACCTTGATCAGATCTCCGGCGCCTCCGGCCGGAAGGAAGCCGATCGTCTTGAGCAACCGGCTGACCGCAACTCGATTCAGCTTGGTGCCGATGATCGCATTGGCACGAGACACGCGGAGCGGGACCAGACGAGCTGTCATCTTTTTCGGGTAGACGTCGATGACGCCGTTCAACAGTTCCGCTCCAGTCAATTCCTGGATCAACTGCGCTGTCCGGTCGACCGCATAACGGGCCATCTCGATGTCGGCGCCACGCTCGAATCGGTAGGACGCTTCGGTTGAAAGCCCGAGGACCTTCGACGTTCTGCGGATGCCCCGCGGCTCGAACCACGCGCTCTCGAGCAGGATGTTGGTCGTCGTCTCCCCGATCTCGGAATTCGCCCCTCCCATCACTCCGGCGAGCGCGACCGGCCTCTCCGCATCGCAGATCATCAGCATGTCCCCGTTCAACGCCCGCTCTTTCCCGTCGAGCGTCGTGAATCGCTCCCCTTCTTCCGCCATGCGGACGATGATGCTTCGTCCCGCAAGACGATCGAGGTCGAAGGCATGAAGCGGATGTCCCGTTTCCATGAGGACAAAATTCGTCACATCGACGACGACATTGATGGGGCGGACGCCGACTGCCGTGAGGCGGTCTTGCATCCATTTCGGTGAGGGGCCGATCTTCACATTGCGCAGCACGCGACCGCAGTACCGCGCACACCGGGCAGCATCCTTGATCTTGATCGAGGCGACAGATGCTGCGCGTATCTTCGACTCTTTCAGCTTCAACCGGGGCAACGCGGCGGCTTTTCCCGTCAACGCGCCGACCTCTCGAGCGACGCCGATGTGGCTGAGACAATCGGAACGGTTTGGGGTGATGCCGATCTCATAGACCACATCGGTCATGCCGAAGGAGTTCGCGAGCGGCGTTCCGGGTTTTGCCGTTGCATCGAGGACGAGGATGCCGTCCGCATCTTCCCCGACGCCGAGTTCGAAGGCGGAGCAGATCATGCCGTCCGATTCAACGCCGCGGATCGTTGCGCGTCCCAACACGAACGGCTTTCCGTCCGGGTCGTGTTGATCGTGGGGAATGGTCGCTCCGACCAGCGCGACGGCGACCTTCTGTCCAGGAGCGACATTCTGGGCGCCGCACACAATGCGCTTCTCTTCCGTCCCGATATTCACGCGGCACAAGGAAAGCTTGTCGGCATTCGGATGCTTCTGCCGTTCGAGCACTTCACCCACAACAAAATTCTTGAAGGTCTTCGCCTGGTCCTCGGCCTGTTCCACTTCGAGGCCGACCATTGTCAAGCGTTCGACGAATTGCTCCGGCGTCCACCGAAACGGAACCAATTCCTTAAGCCACCGCTGGGAGATCTTCATTGCACACCTTCGATCAAAGAAGACCACGGAGACACGAAGTCAATTCTTTGTGCCTCAGTGGTAGATCTTGTCTTTTAGAACTGCTTCAGAAAACGGACGTCGTTCTCATACAGAATCCGGATATCATCGATGCCGTACCGCAGCAGCGCCGTCCGCTCGATGCCCATGCCGAAAGCGTATCCGGTGTAGACCTCTGGATCGATGCCGCCAAACTGCAGTACGTGGGGATGCACCATGCCGGCGCCGAGGATCTCGAGCCAGCCGGAGTACTTGCAGACGCGGCAACCTTTGCCGCCGCAGAGGTAGCAGGTGATATCCATTTCCGCGCTCGGCTCCGTGAACGGGAAGAAACTGGGACGGAACCGGTACTTGAGACTACTCCCATAGAACTGCTTCGCGAACGCGACAAGCGTCCCCTTCAGTTCACTGAAGGTGACTCCTTTGTCGACGTACAATCCCTCGACCTGGTGAAAGAGCACGAGGCTCCGGGCACTGACCGCTTCGTTCCGATACACGCGTCCTGGCATGATCGCGCGAATCGGAGGCTTCTGTTGTTCCATCACCCGGATCTGCACGGGAGACGTATGCGTCCGCAACAGGACATTCTTCGAAATGAAGAAGGTATCCTGCATGTCGCGCGCAGGATGGTCCGGGGGGAAGTTCAACGCTTCAAAGTTGTAGTAGTCGCTTTCGATCTCCGGGCCGGTCTCAATGGAGAATCCCATTCCGACGAAGATGCGTTTGATCTCCTCCATCGTCTGGGTGACCGGATGCATCGATCCGATCCAGCGGGGACGCCCCGGGAGCGTGACGTCCGTCGCGGCGGACCGGGGCATGCCGGCCGCTTCGAGCGCCGCCTTCTTCTCATCAAAGGCAGTTTGCGCGTAGGTCCGGAGTTCGTTCAGGGCCTTTCCGATCAGCGGCTTCTCGGCCGGCGGAACGGTCTTGAGCCCCTCGAACAGCGAGCCGATCGCCCCGTTGCGGGCAAGGTACGAGATGCGCAGCTGCTCGAGCTGTGCCAGATCCTGCACGGCATTGAGCGCTTGCGTGAATTGATCGCGAGTGTGTTGGATGGTCTCGACCATGGTGGTGTGACCGTTTGGATGATTGCTGAGGACGGAAGGAAAGGCGAACCGGGAGACGCCTTCGTTCTCCCGGTCCGGAAATCAGTCGGGCGAACGTCAGGCGTTCGCGAACTTCACGACTTCTGAGAACGCCTGGGGCTGGCTCAGCGCGAGATCAGCGAGGATCTTGCGGTTGATCCCGACCTGCTTCTTCTCCAACGCAGACATCAACTTGGAATACGTCGTCCCGTTGAGCCGTGCGGCGGCGTTGATCCGGGCGATCCAGAGCGTACGAAACTCGCGCTTCTTCGCGCGGCGATGTTTGTATGCATGCTGGCCGGCCTTGTCAACGTGGTGCTTCGCAACGGTTAGGACCTTGCTTCGGGCGCCCCAATAGCCTTTGGCTTGGGCGAGAAGCTTCTTGCGCCGGCGGTGCGACGCGACCTTATTCTGTGAACGCGGCATGGTGCTGCTTCCTTCTTCCTAGATTACGCGAGTAAGAACGTACGGACTTTTCTGGCTTCGGTCTTGTCCACGAGCGTCGGCTTGCGCAGATGGCGCTTCCGCTTCGTGGACTTGCTCGTCAGGATGTGGCTGCGAAAGGCCTTCCGACGCTTGATCTTGCCCGTGGCAGTGACCTTGAACGTCTTGGCCGCGCTCCGACGGCTCTTCATTTTCGGCATGACGATGGATCCTCTCTTGTTATGCTGACTGCTGCGGTTTCTTCTTCGACTTGTCCTGTACGAAGATGACAACCATCTGACGGCCTTCCATCTTCGCTTCCTGCTCGATCTTGGCGATGTCCGCAAGCTGCTCGGTGAACCGCTGAAGCACCTCGCGACCGTGTTCCTGGTACGTGATCTCGCGTCCTTTGAAGACGACCGTCGCCTTGACCTTGTTCCCCTCCAGGATGAACTCACGTGCGTGGCGAACCTTGAAGTCGAAGTCGTGCGTGTCGGTGTTGGGGTGGAACCGCACTTCCTTCACCAGCGTCACGTGCTGATGCTTCTTCTGCAGTTTCTCCTTCTTCGACATCTCGTACCGATACTTGCCGAAGTCCATGATCTTGCACACAGGGGGTTCAGCGTTCGGCACAATCTCGATCAGATCCAGGGCTCGCTCCCGGGCGATCCGGAGCGCTTCCTGAGTCGCCATGATCCCGAGCTGCTCGCCCTCGTCGGTCACGACGCGGATCTGCGGTACCCGGATCTCCGTGTTGACGCGTGCTCGTTCCTGCTTAATGGGGATCCCTCCTACAACGTGAGTGAACGTGTCTTGACCAGCGTGCGCAGACGCTCGATGAAATTCCCTCGAGGCACCGCACCCTGATCACCTTTTTTATGCTGCCGCACCGCGACCGTTCCCGCGGCGGCCTCCTTTTCGCCAACCACCAGCATGAACGGAACCTTTCGAGTCTCCCAATCGCGGATCTTGGAACCGATCTTCTCGTTCCGTTCATCGATCTGCACGCGCAGACCCGCGGCAAGGAACTCCTCATACACCTGACGCGCGTAGCCGTTGTGCGCATCGGTGATCGGCAGGATCGCCGCCTGAACCGGTGCAAGCCACAGCGGGAATTCGCCCGCGAAGTGCTCGATGAGAATGCCGATGAATCGTTCCATCGATCCGAAGGGGGCGCGGTGAATGATGACCGGCCGATGCTTCTTGCCGTCGCTTCCGGTATACTCCAACTGGAATCGCTCGGGCATCACGTAATCCACCTGCACCGTGCCAAGCTGCCAGGTGCGCCCCAATGCATCCTTCACCATGAAGTCGATCTTCGGTCCGTAGAACGACGCTTCGCCGATCCCAACGAAGTAGTCGAGCTTCATTTCATCCGCGACTTCCTTGATCTCGCGCTGCGCCTGTTCCCAGAACGCCGCCTCGCCGCCGTACTTCTCGACGTTCTTGTCGTCGCGGTACGAGAGCCGGATCTTCACCGACATGCCGAAGGTCTGGAAGACCAACTGCGTCAACTCCACCGTCGAGATGATCTCCTGCCGCAGCTGTTCGTGCGTGCAGTAGATGTGTGCGTCATCCTGCGTGAAGCCGCGCACGCGAATGAGACCGTTCATCTCACCGGACTGCTCATACCGATAGACGGTGCCGAATTCCGCAAACCGGACCGGCAGGTCGCGATACGAGCGCATCTTCGCCATGTAGATCTGGTGATGATGCGGACAGTTCATCGGCTTGAGCATATACTGCTCCCCATCCTGCATCGTGATGGGGGGAAACTGAGAATCCTTGTAATACGGATAATGTCCGGACGTCTTGTAAAGCTCGAGGTTCGCGATGTGCGGCGTCATGACAAAATCGTATCCCCGCTTTTTCTGCTCCTCGCGCAGGAAGTCGATCAGGCTATCCCGGATGATCATGCCGTTCGGCATCCAAAGCGGCAGACCGCCGCCGACATTCGGGGTCAGCAGGAAGATCTCCAGTTCCGCGCCCAGCTTGCGATGGTCACGGCGCTTCGCTTCTTCAAGTCGGAACAGGTGCTCGTCCAATTCCTTCTTTGTCGGGAACGTGACGCCATAGATGCGCTGCAGCATCTTGTTCTTCTCGTTCCCGCGCCAATACGCACCGGCGACGTTCAGCAGCTTGATCGCCTTGATGCGGCCCGTGGAGGGTAAATGCGGACCGTAGCAGAGGTCCGTAAAACTTCCATGATGATACAGGCTGATCGACTGTCCCTTCAGCTCTTCGAGCAACTCGAGCTTGTACGGATCGCCTTTTTGCCGGAACCGATCCACGGCGACATCCCACCCGACCTCTTCCCGCTGGTACGGAACATCTCGCTCGGAAAACTCGACCATCTTCTTCTCGATCGCCGCGAGATCCTCCTGCGTCAACCGATGCTCACCCAGGTCGATGTCATAGTAGAAGCCGTTTTCGATCGCCGGGCCGACACCAAACTTCGCGCCGGGGAACAATGCCTCGACCGCTTCCGCCATCAGATGAGCAGAACTGTGCCAGTACGCGTCCTTCCCTCCATCGTCATTCCATTTCAGGATCTTCAGCGACGCATCCTGCCGGATCGGACGATCAAGATCCCACACCTCGCCGTTAACCTCGACCGCGAGTGCTTCGCGTGCAAGGCCCTTGCTGATCCCTTCCGCGATCTGCAATCCGGTCACACCGCTCTCATACTCGCGGCGACTTCCGTCCGGGAATGTAATGGTGATCTTGTTCATAGTTGGACAAAAAAAATATCGGACATGGTCCGATGAAGAAACGGGGAACCGAGGAAACGGGGAAATGAGGAAGCGTACCAATGTCCCAAGTCTGAAAGTGGTTTCAACTTCTTCCCACTTTCCCCATTTCCCCGCTGCCCAATTTCCTGCTTTCTGTGGGCTCTATAGGACTCGAACCTATGACCTCTACCATGTCAAGGTAGCGCTCTAACCAGCTGAGCTAAGAGCCCCGCACAAACAAACGGATTTTATGATACCGATTATTTGGCTGGAAATCAAGGGTTTCTTACCTCGGCGGGTTGTAGAAGTTGCGGTCCCAGCGGTGTTTGCGAAGCTCGGCGATCGTGCCCGTGGAGAGGATTCGTCCATCTGAATAGCCGATATTGGCTTCGACGTTCGCGACCGAACGCATCCCGGGGATGACCGTGGAGACCGCCTTCGGATG
>JBFYQI010000113.1:0-2769 GCA_041302875.1 Ignavibacteria bacterium | reverse complement strand
TGGGGAAGATGATCAACGCGCAGAGCATCGTCGTTGCGACGGCGGCGTCGGGACAGGTTGGGAAGGAGGGAGCGATCCTCCGGCGCGTGTTCTGGCACAGCGTGGCGTTGGTGGTGCTGGTAGGGGTGATGACATGTGTGATGGCTGGGATGAGGGAGTGAGAGGATCCCAGGATGATTGGACGGGATCCACAGAAATGATGGATGAAATACCAGAGGTGCAGGATGAATCTTCTTGACAGAAGGGGAACTGATGCGGATATTGGTAATGCAGATCAACAGTAGGAAACACCCGAACCAAGAAGGTTCCCTTTGAATATGACATAAAAGAGCGAAAGGGAACCTTCGGGTGACATAAGGAGAGAACCCTTCAACCCCGACCTCCCTTCATCCCCTCCACGAACGTCCCGTTTCGCAATTCCTCCAACGTCTGCTGAATCTCATCCTCCGTGTTCATCACGAACGGTCCGTATCGGGCGATAGGCTCGTGGAGCGGCATCCCCGACATAAGCAGGAATCGCGCACCCGCATCTTCCGCCTCGATCTTCACTTCCGCACCGTCTTCCAAAACGACCATCTGTGTTGCGGCAACGCTCGCGGATCCACCGATGCGTATGCTTCCTCCGAACACATAGAGGAGCGCCGCGTGTCCCAGCGTGATCGGATGGAGAAACGTTGTGTTTGCGGGGAGCTGAACATCAAGATACTGCGGATCGGCAGCGATGTCCGCGACCGCCCCGCGCGTTCCCTCCACGACCCCCGCGATCACACGAATCCGCGTTCCGTTGCCGCGAACGATCTCCGGGATTGACGCCGACGCGACCTCTTGATACCGCGGCTGCGTCATCTTGAGCTTCGCGGGGAGGTTTACCCAAAGCTGAAATCCTTCCATCCTACCTTCCACCGGCGTCGGCATCTCCTCGTGTAGGATCGCTCGTCCCGCGGTCATCCATTGTACATCCCCCGCGCCGATGCTGCCGGCATTTCCCATGCTGTCCCGGTGTCGTACGCTCCCGGCCAGCATGTACGTGACGGTCTCAATGCCGCGATGCGGATGCATTGGGAATCCCTTCAGGTAGTCCTTGGGATCGTCCGAACCGAAATGGTCGAACAGGAGAAACGGGTCGACATAGTCCAGACGGCGAGTGGCGATGCTCCGGCGAAGGCGGACCCCCGCTCCTTCCATCACCGCTTGCGGCTGGATCACGGTCCTGACGGTTCTCATGGGAATCCTCCTTGAACGATCTGTGCGGGATGAAATCTCCCCAATCTATTAAAGCCCCACCCGAGAGTCAATTTCGACTGAATCCATCGGAATTCGGGAACTCGTGCCATTCAACCGTGGTTGACATTCTCTGTGATGTTGGGTATACTGCGTGGTCCAACAACGCCCTTCGAGCCATGAAAACACTCCTGCACTGCTCTCTCGCGCTGATGCTGCTCGCCGGCGTCGCCGCATCGCAAGCGAAGTTCTACAACTATTATAAAGAAGGCCTCCGGTATCTGGAGGAGAAGGATTGGCAACGAGCAATCACAGAATTACGGAGCGCCGCCTCGCTGGAATTCGAAGACAGCGATCAGAAGCGGATCTATGGTACCCGGTTCATCGAGTACTTCCCGCACCGGGAGATGGGCCGCGCGTACTACCACTTAGGTGAGGTCGAGAATGCTCGCAAAGAGCTCGAACTATCCTATGCCTATGAAGAAGATGACGAAACGCGCCGGTTGATGGAGATGGTCCGAGGCGGAAAGCCGCTCGCGACGACGCCGAAGCCGGTGGCCAAGCCCTCCTCAACTTCTGCGAAGAAACCTGCCGAAGCCTCTCCGACCTCACTCCCCGCAGGAGCATTGACCTACGACCCGTCGCGTGTGACACAGGTCGGGACGCGTCTTGCCCTGGCGGTGCTCCCGTTCACCGCGAAGCAGGAAGCGGAACAGCTTGGCGAGATAGCGACCGATAAAATGGTGACGCAGCTGGTCAATCTCCGTCGGTTCAAAGTGATCGAGCGAGCCGCTCTCGAAAAGATCCTGAAGGAACAGCAATTCCAGACATCGTTCATGGTCGATGAGCAGACCGCCATCAAGGTCGGCAAGGTCGCCGGCGCGGATGCCATTGTCCTCGGCAGCATCAACCTCGTCGATGGGATGACGAAGGTGAATGCACGCGTAATCGACACGGAAACGAGCGAAGCGATCGTTGCGAAGGCAGAACAGGTTGAAGGATCGCAGATCGCTGACATCGAGAGAACGGTCGAGCATGTGGCGATCTCGATCTATAATGAACTCCCGCTCGTCGAAGGATATGTGGTGTCGATCGAAGCGGATCAAGTGTATATCGACCTCGGCACGAGCAAGGGGATCAGGAAGGGCTCGAAATGCGTCGTCTTCCGGGAAGGGGACAAGATCAAGCATCCGGTGACGGGGGAGATCCTGGGGAGCAAAGTCTCCAAACTCGGGGAGTTGGTGGTGGTGGATGCGCAGCCAAAGCTTGCCACCGCGAAGATCGTTGCGCGGGAGCAGGACTTCAAAGTCGGTGACAAGGTTGTCGTGAAGTAAAACGAGTCGTGGAATTTCGCACACTTCGAAGGAGAAAGCCTATGCGATCATTCGGATTCTTCGTTGCGCTGGCGTTGCTCGTTTCTGTTGCGGGAGCTCAGCAATTGGACCTGAACACGACCGGAGCGGGAGCACGCGCAGAAGGTTTGGGTGGTGCGTTCATCGGCGTGGCTGATGATGCGACCGCCATCGTGTGGAATCCTGCCGGCCTTGG
>JBFYQI010000112.1:0-3489 GCA_041302875.1 Ignavibacteria bacterium | reverse complement strand
GAAAGAGATTACCACAACCAAGGCAACGTATCGGGATATCATGATCTCCGTCCACTCCGACCGATTCGGGGGGAACAGGGTGTTCTGCTGTGCCAACACCCTCACCGGTCCGAAACGGGAGGACAAGTGGTTCCCGACGCAGGGTGAGGCGATCGCGAACGAGCGTCATGAGATCGATCGGAAGCTGGGGATTCCTCCGTCAACCGAAGAGCGTCGGTATGTGAGGGGAAGTCGGTAAACAATCGTCTTTCAGCTTTGAGTAAGAGCAAGACAGGAATCCTCGTCAGAAATGGCGGGGATTCGTTGTATTGGGGGATAGGTTTCGCAAAGGATGCCCTTGGTCCGCCTTTGCATCCGATTCTCGGCTTTCGTACATTATTCCGCGCCTCAGGGATAGCGACCTCTCTTTCAGTTCTTCGTCAAGCCGTATCCCCCTCCCCCAGCTCTCCGATTGCCGCTCGAGGCACGTGGTTGCCAGAAAAGCCCTGCTCCTCGCCATGATCGCGAGTGCGCAGACTCCGCTTGTCCACCAATGGAGGCATACCATGAAACCCCTGCTCGGACTTCTTCTGCTCCTCTCAGTTTCCTCCAGCATCTTGGCGCAAGTCAGTGTCAAACAAGATCCTCTTCTCGGCCACTACATCCTGGCCAATTCGGCGGAACTCGTCTGCATCAGGGACGTTCGCGGAACCAGTCCACAACTGACACTTTCCCAGAGGTTGTTCGACTTCCTTCCAAACGGCCAGATCGCGAGTCAAGGATCCGACTCGACATTCACGAATGGCCGCCCGCTGAACACGGCGCGATGGATGGATGCGGTCGCATGCGACGTCAACGGGGATGGCAAAGACGAATTGGTGAATGCCTGGTCTGGGCTCTCCGGACTGTTCAACATTTCCGTCAGCGCGGCCGCTCAGCCGACTCCGCCGGGATGGGAATGGACCAGCACTCACGTCATCGAGGAACCGGGCGATGTCGTTACTGGACCGATACGGCTCGTGGCGGCGAACCTGGATACAACTCCGCAGCAGGAAGTGATCGCATGCTACAGAGTGAGTGGCGGGCTGACGATTTCCTTGTATGATTCCATCGACCAAGCAACCGGAGCGCTCGTCAAGTTCGGATCGGAACTCTGGGCCGACCCTGCGATCCGCGAGTTCGATCTCGCGGCGGGCGATTTTGACTGCGACGGCTTGGATGAAATCATCTTCGTATTCCACTACGTTCAAGAACCAAACCATATGTTCCTTCTGACCGTGGCGGACTTCCCCGAGCAACGGCAGCCAAGCTACTGGCCCGGACAACCATTCCCGACAGCAGATACATTGTGGGGCAATTGGAAACGCATGAAGATCACAGCGGGAGATTTCTACAACCGTGGATTTGACGAAGCGATCGTATCGGTGACGCTGTGTAAGGGGGATAGCGGAAGACAGGTGTTTTCCTACGTGTCCATTGATCCTCAACTCAGGACGTATTCGATGGATCTGAACTACGACTCCGGGATCACGGGCGAGCCCCCCGGATGGTCGTGGGGATACGGATGGGAATCGGATGCCGTTGCGGCGGACCTCAATCCGCTCAAGAAGGATGGTGATGAACTTGTCGCTGCAGGACCGGGCGAAGCGAGCATTCTCAAGTTCAGCGTCGGTAGTGCCAATCCATCATGCTTGGGGAAACTTCCCTTCCTCTCCCAGGGTCTCATCGAGCCGTATGCACGGAGACGATTCCTCGCCGTGGCCGACATCAATGCAGACTCCAGCAGCGAGAGTTGGATCCCCGAAATTGTCCTTGCCGAGCATCAGCAAGATTCGACAACCGTGCTTCAAGTTCTTATGGCAGACGTCGACTACTACAATGACATCACAGGACTGACGCGGGTTGCTGGTTCTGAACGACGGCTCGGTGAGAGCACCCGCATGAGCGAGATCGTGATGGGGGATTTCAACGGAGACGGCATCTGCTTGCATGCTCCGAAGTTCGTTATGCAGAAGTCGTTCTATCAGCCGATCGTGAGATTGAACGTTCCCCCGACGCATTTCGACAGCATCAATGGCGTCGTGTACGACATCTGCAAGATTCGTCAGGAAACTCCCAGCGATCCGCGCTTCAAGGTGACCTACACCGAAACACAGCAGCAGACCTCCCACTTTTCTTCCGAGTTGACCACGAGCCTGGGACTTTCCAGCGGATGGGGAGCCGGCGTCTCCCTGTTCGGCATGAAGATGAAGGCGACGATGAGCTCTTCGTTTGCCAAGGGATATTACGGATTCCATTCCACCGATACGACGATCAGCACGAGCCAGACCATGAATTCCTGGGGAAGCGATTGGATCCTCGCCACGATCAGCGACTACGATCTCTGGGAGTATCCGCTCTTTGTCGGAGCGGTGTTCAAGTGCGGAGTGCTTGTGCAAATTCCCCACTATACCTCGACCGAGTGGTTCCACAACAAAGACACGAGGGCGCTGAACTGGACAGCGGATCATGAAGTCGGCAATATTCTCTCCTATCCTCCCAAGGATTCAATACTCGCGCGGACCGGCGGAAATCTGCTGACGAGTTTCGTGGGCAAGTTGGCCTCTGTCGCTTCATCTGCGACCTGGGAACTCGATCTTTCCCAACAGGCGATCGACGAGAACCGGCTGACGCACGAGATCGGGACCGACGTTGGCGCATCGATAAGCGGTTGGGGGATGGAGGCAAGCGTGTCGCTGGACTACTCCCGCGAGGATATTACAACACACACGAGCTCGGCGACGAAGAATGCCACGATCAGCGTGGACGTTTCGGACCTTGACCAAACGATCGCCGATGCAGACTATCTGATTACGCCGTACATCTACTGGGGAGCGGATGGCGCATTGGTGATCGACTATGCGATCGATCCAAGTGTGCGAGGCGGGGACCCGGAATTATGGACGTTCTGGGAGAATCGCTACAAGTCGCAGGCTGATCCGGCATTCGTTCTTCCCTGGCGGCTTGATGTGGAAAAGGGACTTGGGTTGAATCCGAACATGAAGCTCTACTGCAAGAGCATCGCGATCTCTCCCACGACCCCATCGGCGGGTGATGCCGTTTGTCTCAGCGGGACGGTACGAAATTTTAGTTTGAAGGATACGGACGGGCCGGTAACGGTCCGGTTCTACTTGGGGAATCCGGCGAGCGGCGGCACGCCCATCGTGGGAATGGATGGACAGATCGATCGGAGCACGATCGTCCCGATACGAGCGCGCGGAGGTGAGGTCGTCCGGATGCATTGGATCGTCCCGACAGGCTTAGACAACACGGCAAGGGTCTACGCGGTGATCGATCCCGACAATGTTCTGAGTGAGCTTCACGAAGACAACAATATCGGGTTCGTGACTCTGAGGGTCGTCGAGACGACGGGCGTTGAAGGTGAGCCGGTGCGGGCGTTGCCGGAAGGATATGTGCTGGAACAGAATTATCCGAATCCATTCAATTCGCACACGGCGATCAACTACGGGA
>JBFYQI010000067.1:0-3767 GCA_041302875.1 Ignavibacteria bacterium | reverse complement strand
GACCGCTTGAGCGGCGACGCCGTCTTCGTCGATGGCAGAGAGCGTGAATCCGGATTCCGTCGACCGAAGAACCAGGCGTACTCCGACGGTCCGCCGGGAGGTTTCTCCCTCCAGAGCCTGAAGGAATCGATGGTCGAAGTTGCGATACAGCTTCAGACCGGCACGAATTCCTTCCATCGAATTCGGAAAGACCTTGTCCCCCTCGACCGTGTTGACGTTCGTCCCCCGCAGCTCGTCATTCTCATCGAAGAAACAAATTCCGTCGCCATTATGAAGTGCCGCCGCTCCTCGCAGCCGGATGTAGTTGCTCCCAACCTGTTCGACTGTTCCGACATCTTTCCCCAAGGACTTCGGCGTGCGCACTTCGACGATGCCGCGGTTCCGCTTCCGGATGAAATAGTCCGTCGCTCCGCGGCTGAAGGTCCGCCCGGGGTCCGGCGTGAACGAAAACGTCGCGCTTCCCGTCGAGGCGTGTCGCATTCCCTCGCGGCCTTCGATCAATGCGTCAAGCCTCGCCCGATAGAACGCCGTCACGTTCTTGACATACGCGAGGTCCTTCAGCCGTCCCTCGATCTTGAACGAGGTCACCCCGGCATCGACGAGGTCAGCCAGATACTCCGAGAGGTTGAGGTCCCGTAGCGAGAGCAGGTGCTGATTGCTTGCGAGGACTGTTCCCCGGCTGTCGGTCAGGGTATAGGGGAGACGGCAGAGCTGTGCACACTCGCCGCGATTTGCACTTCTGCCCGTTGCGGCGTGGCTGATGTAGCATTGTCCGCTCAGGCTCACGCACAATGCCCCGTGGATGAAGAACTCCAACTCCAACGAAGTGCCCGCGCGGATCGATTTGATCTGTGGAAGCGAGAGTTCGCGTGCCAGGATCACACGCCTGAACCCAACCTGCTCGAAGAACTGAATGCGCGACAGATCGTGGTTGTGTGCCTGCGTGCTGGCGAAGAGCGGGATCGGTGGGAGGCCGAGTTCCAGAAGGCCCATGTCCTGAATGATCAACGCATCGGCGCCGGCATCGTACACCTCCTGAACCAGTTTCCGCGCCTCTTCGAGTTCATCGTCGTAGAGGATCGTGTTCAATGTGACATAGACGCGTGCTCCAAAACGATGGGCGTGTGCAGCGAGGGCTGCGATGTCTTGCACGGCGTTGCCCGCCTCGACGCGTGCACCGAACTTTGGCGCGCCGATATAAACGGCATCCGCTCCATGATCGATGGCCGCCTTGCCGCATGCGAGATCGCGTGCAGGAGAGAGGAGCTCGATTCGCGAGGTCATTTCTGTCTCCCCGACCGTTTTTCCGCGGAGATCCCGTCGTGCGCATTCGCGGCTGAGCGCGTCACGCGCGTGATGGACACCCCGGTCGAAGAAACGGAATAGTGGAAGCGCCATCGTTTCACGGCGATGACGTACGACCCGTCTGATTGCTGCTTGATGCGGCGATAGACATGCGGGAACGGGTCGTGACCGAGCACACCGACGAGATACGATTCGATCTGCAGACGTGTGCCTTCCGGGATGTGCTCGAGGGCGACGCGGACATCCGCTGAGATTGCGACGGTGCGGTGTTGACCGGACCGCTCATGACTCGAGGCGATCCATCCTGCTCGCGCTTCGGGAAACGCCTCCGCATGCGGCAGATACGGCTTGATGTCGAGCACGGGAGTACCGTCAAGCATGTCGGGATCCTCGATGCGGATCGTTCGCCCCCGTACGTCGATCAGCTTGCAGAGCGAAAGCCCCAGTGGATTCGGACGATGGGGTGAACGTGTTGCGAACACGCCCCGCTTGATGCGCTGCTCCGTCGGAGGAAGCACCTTCGGCTTCCAGGTGGTGTTCCGGTCGAACCAATACAGGATCCAGACGTACTCGAATCCGTCAAGATCCTCCAGCGCCTGCTCGAAATTGGACCCCGGATTCAGCTTGATGACACCGACGCACTTCTTCCGGGCGGTCGCAGGCTGACGGGGGGCGGCATACTTCGAGGAATACGGGGTGGCGACCGTGCCGATGGGATGGAGGGTGAGATTCGGGGGAGGCATGCGGGAAAGATACGGGAATGTCTCCATGGGGACAATCGTTGATTCTGCAGACGGGTACGATTCCCATGCAACCCAAGCCGGCCTTCCTTCGTAAAGTACAAGATTATACCATTCTCTCCACCACACTTCCTGAACTCACCACAAAGGAGATATCAATGAACAGACTGCTCAAAGTCGTGATCCTTTCCCTTGTAGCCGTCCTGCTTGCCGTTGCGCAGGAAGGGATGTGGCTGCTGTCCCAACTCGATCAGCTCGACCTCAAGCAGAAGGGACTTCAGCTCGAAGTGAGCAGCGTCTACAACGGTCAGAAGCCAAGTCTGACGAACGCGATCGTCCAACTCGGCGGAGGAACCGCTTCGTTCGTCTCCCCAGAGGGACTCCTCCTCACGAATCATCACGTCGCCTACACCGCTCTTCAACGTGCATCATCCGCGAACTCAAACTACTTGAGAGATGGATTTCTCGCGGCATCCAAGGCAGAGGAGATCAAGGCACCCGGATATCGTGCACTCTCCCTGTTGGAGATGAAGGATGTCACCGCAGACGTGCTTGCCGCCGGGAAAGCGGCCTCCGATCCCGCGGAGCGGGCGAAGCTTCAGGCGAAGAAGATCGCGGAAATGACCGAGGCAGCGAAGAACGGGAAGGCCGACATCGTTGCCAACGTCGCAGAAATGTTCAACGGCCGTCAGCACATTCTGTATATCTACAAGAGCTTCAAGGACATCCGCATCGTGTATTCGCCCCCATCAGCCATCGGCAAGTTCGGCGGCGAGATCGACAACTGGATGTGGCCGCGCCACACAGGGGACTTCTCCTTCATGCGCGTCTATGTTTCGCCCGATGGAACAGGAAGCGAATACAGCGCGGACAACGTGCCGTATGCACCCAAGGTCTGGCTCAAGGTTGCCAAGGCCCCTCTGAAGGACGGGGATTATACGTTCGTCGTCGGATTCCCGGGATTCACGACGCGCTATCGCGATTTCAATTCGGCGAATTGGAACTACACGGTCAACTATCCGTTCACGATCAAGAACTTCCGCGAGGTCATCGCTCTTCTGGATGAGCAGACGAAAGGAGACGCAGAAGGGGTCATCAAGGTCGCCAGTCTGCGGGCCGGACTTGCGAACACGCTCAAGAATTTCGAAGGTAAAGTGTCGGGGATGAAGAAGACGAACTTCGTCGGAAAGAAGAAGGAGTTCGAAGCGGAATTCATGAAGTGGGTGAATGCGGATGCGAAGCGGAAGGAACGCTATGCCGACATTTTCGTCCGCACAACGGAGCTGTATGACGCCCTCGCGAAGACGAAGGAACGGGATAATGTCTTTGGGGTATTCCAGGGACTTTCCGGTACACCGCTTGGCGTGGCGGCCCAGATCTACTTGTTGAGGCAGGAGCTGGAAAAGCCGGAAGGCGAACGGCAGCCAGGGTTGACCGAACAGGCGGTCGAGGAAGCATCCGCGAATCTCCCGTTCGCGTACGCGAATTACCACGAAAAGACCGACAAGGCATTGATGGTCCGGGCGTTGAAGATGCTGGATGCGCTGCCGGAAGGCCAGCGGGTCAAGGAATTGGACTATCTCCTCAAGGACCCGAACCGATCGATCGAGCAGTTCGTCGAAGAGGCGTTCCGCACATCGCGGCTGACGGATCTCACCTATGCTCAGGGCCTTCTGAAGAAGTCGATGAAGGAGCTTGAAGCGCTCAACGACCCGTTCATCA
>JBFYQI010000061.1:0-6394 GCA_041302875.1 Ignavibacteria bacterium | reverse complement strand
GTTCAGGGGGAGGACGAGGATCTCTGACTTCCATGGGGGAGAATCCTTGACTTTTCTCGTCATTTTCCATATCTTTTTAGGTCATATCCGAAACGTTCGTTCATTTCCAACTATTTTAAGGGGGTGTCGGTTCGTGGCAACATTCCGAATCAACATCTCGAAGCTCTCCGAAGGAGAGCACCGCTACCCCTTCGAGGCCGATGCCGCTGACCTCGGGCTGAACGAGGAGTTCCATGGCAAGGTTTCCGCGGAGGCAATCCTCCAAAAGAGCCCCCGCCAGGTCTTCCTCCGTGTCGTTGCCGAAGCGAATGCAACGTTTCAGTGCGACCGCTGCCTCGATTCGTTCGAAAAGCATCTTAAGGCCGGCTACGAGATCCTCTATATTACGGAGAATCAGCCGGACGGAGATCCGGACGACCGGACCGAGGTTCAGGTGATCTCACCCGATACGAATTACCTGGACCTGGATGACGATGTCCGTCAATACCTCGTCTTGTCTGTCCCGCAGAAGCTTCTGTGCTCGAATGAGTGCCAAGGGCTCTGCCCGACGTGCGGGAAGAATAAAAACCATGAGCCGTGCGTCTGCCCGACAGAATCCCTCGATTCGCGTTGGGATGCGCTTAAGGCCCTGAAGAAGAATTGAAGCTGAGCTTGAAAATCTATTGAGGATGTCCCATGCCGAATCCCAAACGACGCCATTCGAAAACCCGTGGTCGTAAGCGCCGTACGCATTATAAGGCCACTGCCCCTTCTACGCAGGAGTGCCCCAATTGCCATCAGCAGAAATTGAACCACCGGGCATGCCCGCATTGTGGCTTCTATAACGGGCGTGCCGTCACAACGCCGAAAGAAGCATAATCCTCAATTCCCTGGATCGATCAGACACCCGCCTGGTCTGAATGGAATCCCCCTCAAGACTGAAGATCGCCCTCGATGCAATGGGGGGAGACTTCGCTCCCGAGCGTGAGGTTGCCGGCGCCGTCGAGGCCCTCCGGCAATCTCGCAACGCCTTCGAGGTCGTGCTCGTGGGGAATGAGCGCTCCATCCAAACCGAACTCACGAAGCTCGATACCTCCGGCCTTCCACTCTCCGTCGTCCCCGCTTCTCAGGTCATCACGATGGAGGACTCCCCAACCGCTGCCGTCAAAACGAAGAAGGATTCTTCGCTCGCGGTGGGCGTGCGTCTGCATCAAGAGGGAAAGGTCGATGCGTTCGCGAGCGCCGGGAATACCGGTGCGGTGCTGTCCGCTTCCACTCTCATCCTCGGCCGCATCAGCGGCGTGAGCCGCCCAACGATCGGCACGTTCATCCCGGCAGACAAGGGCGTGTGCCTGATGCTCGATGCGGGGACGAATGTGGATTGCCGCGCCCAGCATCTGTATGAGTTCGGCGTGATGGGGAGCATCTACTTCTCCCTCATGCGGAAGAAGGAGCGCCCGACTGTCGCGCTGCTGAATGTGGGGGAAGAACGTTCGAAAGGGACGGAAGTCGTCCTCCAGGCGTTCGAGCTGCTCGAAAAGAGCGGCCTGAATTTCATCGGGAATGTGGAGGGACGCGATATCCTCCGTGCGAAGGCGGATGTCGTGGTGTGCGATGGATTCGTGGGGAATATCGTGCTGAAGTTCGGCGAGAGTGTGCCTCGCTTTCTCAAAAGCCGGATGCTGCAGTACGCAGACAGGAGCGTCTTCCACAAGATCCTCGTCGGGATCGCGCGGTTCCCCTTGAAGGGAGCACTGCGCGACCTCGACCCGAATGAGGAGGGCGGAGTTCCTGTCCTCGGCGTGAACGGTGTGTCGATCATCGGTCACGGCAGTTCATCCGTCAAAGGAATCAAGAACATGGTTCTCCGCGCCGCGGAAGTGGCTGCGACCGGTCTGAATAAGAAGATCGAAGCCGCATTGTCTGCCGTCCCGGCCGGTTCAGAAGGAAAGCAATGAACGTTCGACGTGCAACGATCACCGCAGTAGGTCACTATACACCGGAAAAGGTCCTTTCCAACGCCGACCTCGAGAAGATGGTCGATACGAACGACGAGTGGATCCGTACACGGACCGGCATCAGCGAGCGGCGCATCCTGGAAAAGGGTGCGACCTCGGACCTTGCAGCGAAGGCGGTGGAAAAACTGCTGGAACGCCGGGGCATCGATGCGACCGAGATCGATTTGATCATCGTCGCGACCGTGACTCCCGATATGTTCTTTCCGGCAACGGCATGCATCGTGCAGGATAAGATCGGCGCGACGAAGGCGTGGGGATTCGACATCTCCGCTGCATGCTCGGGATTTCTGTTCGCGCTTTCCACGGGTGCTCGCTTCATCGAGGCGGGAACGCATGCGAAGGTGGTCGTCGTCGGCGCGGATAAGATGAGCGCGATCGTGGATTATACCGATCGAAACACATGCGTGCTGTTCGGCGATGCCGCAGCCGCGGTGTTGCTCGAGTCGAGCGATGATCCGTTGTTCGGCATCATCGACCAGAAACTCTACACGGACGGCTCCGGCGGTCCGTATCTCCATATGAAGGCGGGGGGGAGTCTGCATCCTCCCACGCATGAGACGATCGACAAGCGAATGCACTTCATCTACCAGGACGGCAAGAGCGTCTTCAAGGCGGCCGTTGTGGGAATGGCGGATGTCGCGGTGGAGATCATGCAACGCAACAACCTGAAGAGCGCAGACGTCGCGTGGCTCGTTCCGCACCAGGCGAATCTGCGCATCATCGATGCGACGGCGCAACGGATGGGAATCGATCCCTCCCAGGTGATGATCAATATCAGCCGCTACGGCAATACGACCGCAGCAACGATCCCGCTGTGCCTCTCCGAATGGTGGGAGAACGGAAAGCTGAAGAAGGGCCAGAATGTCGTGCTCGCCGCGTTCGGCGCAGGGTATACGTGGGGCGCAACGTACATCAAGTGGTCGCTCCCGAATCCGATGGAGAAGGCGTGATGTCGACGAAGATCGCGTTCATCTTCCCTGGCCAGGGATCGCAATATGTCGGGATGGGGAAGGATCTGTTCGATCAGATTCCGGACGCCCGTGCGATGTTTCAAAAGGCCGACGCCATCCTCGGCGTTCCGCTCAGCAAGATCTGTTTTGAAGGTCCGGAAGAAGAACTGCGCCAGACGAAGAACACACAGCCGGCGATCTTCCTGCACAGCGTCGTTGCAGCTCATCTCATTCATGAACATCAGCTGAAGCCGGCGATGGCTGCCGGCCATTCGCTTGGCGAATACTCAGCGCTCGTTGCAGCCGGATCACTGTCGTTCGAGGATGGATTGAAACTTGTCCGTCTTCGCGGTGAGCTCATGCAGCAGGCAGGCGTTGAACAACCCGGCACGATGGCGGCTGTGGTCGGACTCGATCCGGTGGCGGTGACGGCGGTTTGTGCGGATGCATCAGCCGAAGGAGTCGTTCAACCTGCGAACTTCAACTCACCGGGTCAGATCGTGATCTCCGGTTCGGTCGCCGGCGTGCGCAAGGCGATGGACCTCGCGAAGGCCAAAGGGGCGAAGCTCGTGAAGGAACTTCCGGTCAGCGGCGCGTTCCATTCGCCGCTCATGGAGTCCGCCCGAGCAGGGTTGAAGGCAGCGCTCGAGACGACGATGATCCATGATGCGGTCATTCCCGTGTACGCCAATGTGACCGCGAAGCCGGCACAAAAGGCGGACGACATCCGGATGCTGCTGTATCAACAGCTCACGAGCCCGGTCCGCTGGGAAGAGACGATCGCGAACATGGCGGCGGATGGAGCAACGGAATTCGTTGAACTCGGTCCCGGGAAAGTGCTGCAGGGCCTGGTGAAACGGATTCATGCCGCTGCGTCGGCCAGGGGCATCGACAAAGCTTCAGAACTTCCCGCATAAGGATCTCTCATGACGCTTTCACTGACAGGCAAGGTTGTTCTGGTCACGGGGGGTTCGCGTGGCATCGGGAGGTCCATCGCGCTCGCCTTCGCCGATGCGGGTGCGGATGTGGCGTTCACGTACAAGAGCGCCGGCGCTGCGGCGGAAGAGGTGAAGACGGCGATCGAGTCGAAGGGGCGCAAGGCTCTGGCCCTGCAATCGGACGCGGGGGACTTCGGTGCGGCGAATGCGGCGGTCGAGACCGTCGTCAAGGACCTTGGCCGCATCGATGTGCTCGTGAACAACGCGGGCATCACGAAGGACACGCTGCTGATGCGGATGTCGGAAGCGGATTGGGATGCGGTCATCGACACCAATCTCAAGAGTGCATTCAACTTCTGCAAAGCGGTCAGCCGTCCAATGATGGGGCAGCGGAGCGGAAACATCATTAATATTTCCTCGATCACCGGCGTGATCGGCAATGCCGGTCAGGTGAATTATGCTGCCGCAAAGGCCGGCATGATCGGCCTGACGAAAACACTTGCAAAAGAACTCGCCTCTCGCAATATTCAGGTCAATGCCGTGGCGCCGGGATTTGTCGACACGGACATGACCGACAAACTGACCCCGGCTCAGCGTGAGGCGTTGTTGAACATCATCCCGATGAAGCGGACGGCCAAGCCGGAGGAGATCGCCGGCGTCGTCGTGTTCCTGGCCTCATCGGCCGCCAGCTACATCACAGGCCAGGTCCTGTGCGTGGACGGCGGGATCGTCATGTAACTGATTCGAAACGTCACTCATTCTCATCACATAAGGAGTATTCCCATGGCAGATGTGTCCGAAAAGGTGAAAGAAATCATCATAGCGAAGCTTGGCGTCGACGCGGCGCAGATCACGCCTGCGGCGTCGTTCACGAACGACCTCGGCGCGGATTCGCTGGACACGGTCGAGCTCGTGATGGAGTTCGAAAAGGCTTTCAATATTCAGATCCCGGATGAAGACGCCGAGAAGATCTCCACGGTCGGCGACGTCATCAACTATCTGAAGGCGAAGGGCTACTAAGCCGCTCGTCTCACTCGCGATATTCACATCCACGGGTCGTTACGCTCCGGCGTAGCGGCCCGGTCCGTTTCCCAAACAGGATTTGCACCTATGGCATTCAGCGGAACACAACGGCGTGTGGTGGTGACCGGTATGGGCGTTGTCTCGCCGGTCGGGATCTCTCTCGAGGAGTTCTGGAAGAATCTCGTCGAGGGGAACAGTGGAGCAGGGCCGATCACGCAATTCGACGCGTCGGAATATGACACGAAGTTTGCGTGCGAAGTAAAGGACTTCGACCCGCTGAAGTTCATGGACCGCAAGCTTGCCCAGCGGACCGACCGATTCACGCATTTCGGTATGGTCGCGGCGGACCTTGCGCTGAAAGACTCGGGCTTGGATCTCTCGAAGGAAGACCGTGAGCGGATCGGCGTGATCTTCGGTTCGGGCATCGGCGGGATGTGGACGTATCACAAGCAATTCATGAACCTCGTCGAGGCCAACGGTCCGCGACATTTGAGTCCGTTCTTCATCCCGATGCTGATCCCCGACATCGTCGCGGGACGCATCTCGATGCAGCATGGCTTGAAGGGTCCGAATTATGCCACCGCCTCTGCATGTGCCACGTCGTCTCACTCGATCGGGGATGCGTTCATTCTCATCCAGCGCGGTGATGCGGACCTCATGGTGACCGGCGGCGGCGAAGCGAGCATCTGTCCGATGGGCATCGGCGGGTTCAATTCGATGAAGGCGATGTCGACGCGCAATGACGCACCGACCAAGGCGAGCCGTCCGTTCGACAAGAACCGCGACGGATTCGTCATGGGCGAGGGTGGCGGGATCCTCATTCTCGAGGAGCTGAGCCACGCCGTCAAGCGGGGCGCGAAGATCTATGCCGAACTTGGCGGGATCGGCTTCACGGCGGATGCGCATCATATCACCGAGCCTGCACCGGGCGGGGAAGGCGCTGTGCGTTCGATGCGTGCGGCGATCAAAGATGCGGGATTGACTCCCGACGAGATCGATTACGTGAATACACACGGCACGGCAACACCGGTCGGCGACAAGAACGAGAGTGCCGCGATCAAGACCGTGTTTGGAGAGCGGGCGAAGACCATGGCGGTCAATTCCACGAAGTCCATCATCGGGCATCTGCTCGGGGCGGCGGGCGCCGTGGAATCCATCGCTACCATCCTCAGCCTGCAGCACAACACGATCCATCCGACCATCAACCTGGAGACCCCGGATCCGGAGTGCGACCTGAACTACACGCCGAACAGCGCAGTTGAACGGCATGTGGATGTCGCCCTCTCCAATACGTTCGGATTCGGCGGCCACAACGCGTCGCTGCTTTTCCGCCGCTACGCGCAATAGTCCACCGACCCCGCTTGTGTGCGGGGGCAGGTCGAGGAATTCATGCAGCTGGTCAGACGGATCCGAAACCGTCTTACGGCGCTTCGGATCCTGGCGTTCACGTCAGACGAGCGACTCCGGCGTTTGGTCGGCACGCTGA
>JBFYQI010000054.1:0-2728 GCA_041302875.1 Ignavibacteria bacterium | reverse complement strand
CCCGGTCCCCGGATGATGAGCGGACTCGCCGCGTAATGCTTTGTCGTGATGGCAACGAGCACGTCGCTCCCCGTCAGTCCGTACGTGGGATGTGTTGCATCCACCTCACGAACCGCAACGTCTGCCTTGCCATGATCAAGCGATGCGATGTACCGGAGAACCATTCCCCGGCGTGCTGCGTCTTTGCGTTTCTGCTCGAACCATTCGTCCAGCTGCGTGAGCGATCTCAGGAACTCTTTTACGGAACACGCACGCATGAATCGGGAGGGGACCGCCGGCGTCACCGTGATGTCCCGCAACTCCAATCGATAACCGCACTCGCGCGCGAGGATGAGAAGCTTCCGGGCAACATCGAGTCCATTCAGATCCTCGCGGGGATCAGGCTCCGTGAAACCCCTCCGCTGCGCATCCTGCACGATCGAGCTGAATCGGGTTCCCTCCTTCAGCGAGTTGAAGAGATAACTCAGCGTTCCCGAGAGCGTTCCTTCGATGCGATGCACGACGTCGCCTGTTGCATTGAGATCCTGCACTGTTCCGATGAGTGGAAGTCCAGCGCCGACATTCGTTTCGTAGAGGAACTGTGATCCGCCTCGTCGTTGTGCGAGACGCAGTCGATCGTGCAGCTTCTGTGCCGAAGCGTGTGCCCGTTTGTTGGCGGCGACGATGGAAATGCCGGAAGCCAGCAGCTTCTCATACAGATGCACGGGGTCATTCGCTGCCGTGCAGTCAACAACGACGGAATTGGGAAGATGGCGCTCGCGAATAGCTTGGGCGAACGTCTGAAGATCTGCCTCGCTTCTCGAGGCGTTCAAGCGTGATCGCCATTGTGCCGGCAGGTCATGATCAGCGAACAGCATCTGCCGACTGTTCATGATGCCACGGATGCGAACATCGATGTGGCGAGTATTCCGGAGCGATTCCTGCTGTCGCTCGATCTGTCCAAGCAACGCGCCTCCGACCGTGCCCGTACCGAGAAGGAAGACGTTGATCGTCCGCAGGTGTGAACGGAAAAAGGCTTCGTGGATCGCGTTCAGGGCCGTGCTCTCATCGATCCGCTGAACGACGGTCGAGATGTTCAATTCCGAGGAACCTTGTGCGATCGCAACGACGTTCACCCCGCTCTGCCCCAGTGCACGATACAACTTGCCGGCAATACCGGTGGTCTTTCGCATGTTCTCGCCGACGATCGCGACGACAGAGAGGTTCCGTTCGATGATGACATCGTCGATCAGACCGTCGATCATCTCGAGACGCAGTTCTTCCGAGATGAGTCGGCGCGCAGGTTCGGCATCCGCCGGTGCGACGACCAGGCAGAGCGAATACTCCGACGACGCCATGGTGACCATCAGAACATTGATCTCCTTTGCCGCGAGGGCGGAGAAGACACGACGGCCGATTCCCGCCGTTCCGACGAGCCCGCTCCCCTGGATGCGCAGAAGTGCGACATCGTCGATCGATGAAAGGCCCTTGATCGCGTGTGCGCTTTGCTCGTTCGATCGCGTGATGACCGTCCCCGGAAAGCCGGGATTGAACGTGTTCTTGATCCGGATGGGAATGGCATTCTTGAGCGCCGGCTGCATCGTGGGAGGGTGGATGACCTTGGCGCCGAAGTGGGACATCTCCATCGCTTCGTTGTACGTCATGGACCGGACGGGGAGTGCATCCTTCACCTTGCGCGGGTCTGCGGTGTTCACGCCGTCGACATCGGTCCAGATCTCGATCTCGCGGGCATCGAGTGCCGCGCCGAAGATGGACGCGGTGAAGTCCGATCCGCCGCGCCCGAGCGTGGTCGTGTCGTTGTCCGTGGTGGATGCGATGAAGCCCGTGGCGATGAGCAAGCCGGGATGCTTCCGGCAATGAGACCGAATGAGCCGGTTCGTAAGGTCGTAGCGCACGCGCGCGGCGCCGAACGTTCCATCGGTTTTGATCACGAGTCTGCTGTCGAGGAATTCACAGCGTGCGCCGGATGATCTCAGCGTTTCCGCGATGATCGAGGTGGAAAGTAATTCCCCGAAGCTCATGATGTAGTCCATCATCCGGGGCGTCACTTCGCGGGTGAAGAACACGCCGTGGAGAACGTCGGAAAGCTCATCCAGGCGGGCGCGCACGAAGGCTTCGCCGGGACCGCGGCGGGAAGCCGGCACCAGCTCGGCAAGCGCGGAGAGATGGCGGCGCTTCATCGTTCGAAGATGTCCGGAGTACTTCGTGTCACCGGTGGCCGCCAGCTTTGCTGTCGCGATCAACTGGTCGGTGACTCCCTGGAACGCCGAGAACACGGCCACAATATTGCGATGACGTTGATGAGCCGCCCGCACGATCGCCGCGACCTGTTTGATCCGCGCCGGTGTCCCCACCGACGACCCTCCAAATTTCATGACATGCATCGAAGTCCCTCTCGTTCCTCTAATCCCGTACTGCTTTCTATCCGTGTCTCTCTGTGATAATCTGTGTCAATCCGTGGTATTCTTCGAACATCGACTCCCAGAAACGAAAAAACCGGCTTCCCTTGCGGAGAAGTCGGTTTTGGTGAAAGTCCTTGCTGGACAAAACCAACCTCATCCGCCCCTTGCGGGGGTGGTCGTCGTCGGCATCGGAAGCATCCAGCACATGGAATATGGGCGGTGAATCGTCATACTTTACTAAGATACATCGGCGCATCGAGTTTGTCAATGCCCGCGTGACGAATGCTTTGATATTGACAGTTCCCGAATGAATTGCTAAGTTTTTA
>JBFYQI010000029.1:0-6953 GCA_041302875.1 Ignavibacteria bacterium | reverse complement strand
TCTGCTGCTTCTGAATGGGGAGCGTCGCATCGATGACCGTCAGCCCGTATTCCTCCGCGATGCGATCGTATTCCTCCAGAATGCGGGATTGAAACAGCCGGAAGCTCTCCTTGGGATCGTCGCTCAGCCCCAGGTCCATTCCCGCCTCGTGAAACTTCAATTCCACCCGGCCATTCAGGATCCGCTTCAAGGAGACGTCGATCGGAACCCGGAAGTAGAATCCGATATCCGGCTTCACGGCGAACCCGTACAGATTTCGGACCCACTCCGGATGCACCCCGCGCACGACATCGCGGGCAAATGCCGTATAGATGAACCGGTCGGCACAGACGATCATCCCCGCCTTCAGCGGCGTGATGATCAGATGGGTCAATCGATCCGAGAAGTCTGCGGCGTGGAGAATGCTGAAGGTGGTCGGCGTCAACAAATTCTTCTTCTTGCCGTGCTTGATGGTTTCCTTCACAAGCGCAGAGGAGTTCCACTCCGTGAAGAAGACCCGGTACTTCGAATTGAGCAGCCACTTCTGCAAGAGTTGCAGCTGCGTTGACTTGCCGGAGCCGTCGATCCCTTCGACGACAATGAGCCGTCCGGGATATGGATGTGCTTGTTCGTAGAATCGGGACATACTGGCCTCTATTTCCCCAGGATGCGAAGCTGCTTCGGCGTCAAGTGCCACAAGAGCTTGCCGGGGGTCTTCGGTGGAAGCGTGGCGACCTCGATGCAGCACAAGGCCCCCTTCTTGAATTCAATGATGGATGCGGTGGAACCAAGCAGACTCGACGCGATGAAGCCCATGTCCGGCTCGTGACCCACGATCATCAGGTGGTGCAAGCCTTTGTACTTCCCGAGATAGGTCATCAGGTTCTTCACGGATTTCCCGGGAGCGAGTTCGTTGCAGATCTCGACCTTCCGCTCTGCACCCATCTCCTCCGCAGCGATGCGGGCCGTCTCAGCTGCACGTTTCATCGGACTCGTTACGATCACATCGATCGTTTCGACAATGCGTGCGATCCCTCCCGCCGCTTTCGCCATCTTTTCCCTTCCTTCTTCCGTCAGCGGGCGATCGTCATTGGGAAAGGCCACCGTTCCCCGAGGAACGGCGATGCCATGGCGCAACAAATAGACAAGCATTCTGCTATCCTCCGCACGACATGCGGATCGCCCGAGGGACGTCATCCTGACGCCATCGGCTCAGTTCCGCACGCAATTGTTCATACAGGCTCTTTCGCTCACCCCGGAGCTGTCGGACGAGCATGGTGATTTCACGCGTTTGGACGCGCCACTTCGCCGTCATGATCATCTTGTTCAACATCCGCACCTCCTGCGCATGCTCCACCAAAAGACCGATATGCACATCGCAGTCGTGGATCTCCCCCATCAGCAACGTCACCTGTTTGACCGTCTCCAACGCGCGCTCGAATTCTTCCCCATAAGCGGGGAGTGCCAGCTCCATGGTATACCGCATGCGCTTGCCCGCGAGACGCATTTCATGCAGATCCTCGAGATGCCGAGCGCTGGAAACCACCCGTCCCTCCCATGTGAGGAATTTCTCGAGCAGTCGGGGAATGATCATCGACATCTGCGACCGGAGCGACTGGTGCTTGCTGAGCTTCTGCTGATGGCCCATTGCTCACCGCTCCCTTCCGAACACATCCGAGAATCGATCCGTGAACCGCTCGCGATCCATGCGGGTGAGAAAGCGCGTCAGATGCTTCCGGGCAACGTTCCGGTGATACTCGAGGCGTGCTGCAAGGATCGCAACCCCGCTCAACCGGGTCTGTGAGGCGCTCATCGGCAGCGTGAGAATGGCCAAGGCGACATCCAATTCCCGTACATCTCCCAGCAACCGCACAAGTTCCTCGACGCGCCGTTCATACGGCTTGACGCGCTTCCGCGGCAGAACTTCGTGAAATGTCCGCAAGACGGTCTGCAGCCGTCGAGCAGAAACCCGCATGTCATGAACCGCTTCAGCGTCGTAGGTCTTCAGGAGTTGGGATTGGTAGGAGAATGTCTCCTGGAGGCGGGCACGCGCCAGCTTCGGCACCGCCCGCTTCAGCGGTTCATCGGGGTCAAGATCGAGGACTTTCCAAGGTGCGGCCATGGTGCGGAGGAATGCGATCGCGCCTGACGGTCGGAATCACGAGGCGCGCCGCGGATTCTCAATGGATCTTGTGGACGTCTGTGCGGTCTTCAGCGTGATGTTTCACGACCCGGGCCTGAACCTGGAAGATCACCTCTTCGGCGATGTTTGTCGTGAGGTCGCCGATGCGCTCCAGGTTCCGGCTGACGCGCGTCAATTCGAGGCCGACCTCAAGCGATTTCATGTCCGTTCTGATGAGCTCGATGACGGCACGGATGGTCTTCCGATTGAGGTCGTCGATCTCATCATCCCGTTCCAGAACGCGTTTTGCCAGCACCGGATCAACGTTGATGAAGCTGTCGATGGCATCTTTCAGCATCCCGCGAGCGATATCGCACATTTTCGGGATTTCGAGAAGCGGCTCCTGCTCATGCGTGGCCGCGAACGTCTGCGCGGACTCGGCGATGTTCACGGCGTGGTCCCCGATGCGCTCCAGATCATTGTTGATCTTCTGCGCCGCGATGATGAACCGGAGATCGCTCGCCACAGGCTGCTGCAGCGCCAGGAGGTCGACGATCGTATTGTCGTTCTCAAGCTCGAGCTCGTTTACGCGTTCGTCTCCCGCGATCACCTTCTCGGCTAGATCTTTCTGTTCCTTCAACAACGCCTGTACCGCCGAGGCAACGTTGTCCTCAACGACACTTGCCATCTTGATCAGCGAGGTCTTCAGGCCCTCGATCTCACGCTCAAATCGCCGTTCCATTCCCACTGTGCTCCCTTCAATGATCCCGGATTATCCGAACCGACCTGTGACGTAGTCTTCTGTTTGCTTCTTCGATGGCGCGGTGAACATGCGCTTCGTCTCGTCGTATTCGATCAATTCCCCCAGGTAGAAGAACGCCGTCCGGTCACTCACGCGCGCCGCCTGCTGCATGTTGTGCGTGACAATGGCGATCGTGTATCGTTCCTTCAATTCAAAGATGAGTTCCTCGATCTTCGCCGTGGCGATCGGGTCCAAGGCGCTGGCCGGTTCGTCCATCAAGATGACTTCCGGTTCGACCGCAAGCGCCCGCGCGATGCACAACCGCTGCTGCTGTCCCCCCGATAATGCCAGCCCGCTCTTGTCCAGATCATCCTTCACTTCCCCCCACAACGCCGCTTGCTGCAACGATCGCTCCACGATCTCGTCCAGCTTCCGTTTGTCGCCCTCCCCCTGGATGCGCGGACCGTAAGCGACATTCTCATAGATGGATTTCGGAAACGGATTCGACTTCTGGAAGATCATCCCGATCCGCTTCCGGAGTTCCACGACATCGACGCCCGGGTCGTACACATTCGTTTCGTCGAACAACACCTTCCCCGTCGTTTGCGCGGTTTCGATGAGATCGTTCATCCGGTTCAGGGCGCGCAGAAACGTCGACTTGCCGCATCCTGACGGTCCGATGAACGCCGTCACCTGGTTGGACGGAATGTCGAGACTCACATCCTTGATGGCATGCTTGGTCCCGTAGTGGATATTCAGGTTCTCCGCTCTGAGACGGATCTGTGGTTCGGTCATGGCCATGGTCGGGCTTCAGGTCCTCAGCCGCTTGCGGATGCGATAGCGGAGCAGCACGGCGACGAGGTTCAGGGAAAAGGTGAACACAAGCAAAACGAGCGTCGTTGCGTATTGGATGCCGCGGGTCGCCTCGACGTCGGGCGACTGCGTCGCCATGATATACACATGATAGCCGAGTTCCATGAACTGGTCGGAGAGCGATCCCGGAAGGTGAGGGAGAAAATACGCCGCACCGGTGAACAGGATCGGTGCGACCTCGCCGGCGCCGCGGCTGACCGCAAGGATGCCTCCTGTGAGAACGCCGGTCATCGAATTCGGGAGCACCACTTTCCAGATCGTCTGCCATTTGGTCGCTCCGAGTGCGAGGCTCGCTTCGCGCAATTCGCGCGGCACAGTGCGGATCGCTTCTTCGACCGCGACGATCACAACGGGGAGCGTCAGCAGGGCCATCGTCAAACTCGCCCAGAGAAGGTTCGGCTGACCCCATCGGAGATCCGCGCCGCCCGTTAATACCTGATCCATGTTCTGACCGACGAACTGGACGAAGAAGCCAAGTCCGAACAATCCGAACACGATCGCGGGAACGCCGGCAAGCGTGTTAACGGCGAAGCGGATCATGCGCGCAAAGACCGACTGCTGGCTCGCATACTCTGTGAGATAGATAGCGGTGATGGTCCCGACCGGCACGCCGACGATGGACATCAGGATGACCCGGTAGAACGTGCCGATGATGGCTGGAAAAACTCCTCCGGCGGTCATTCCCTCGCGCGGCTCATCGGTCAGGAACTGCCACGTCAACGTATGCATGCCCTCCGTGACGATATCGACGATCACAAGAACGACCGCGCTGACGATCACCAGCGAAGCGAGTCCTGTCGCCGTCATGAAGGAAAAGCCGAGGATGGGGCTGCGCCGTGACATGTCAGTTCCCTCGGAACCTCTTGACGAGGCGCTGTCGAATGAAGATCTCCGCGAAGGCGTTCAACGCAAAGGTGAAGAGGAACAACACGGAGCCGATAAGGAACAAGACGCCGTAATGCGTTCCGCCAAATACGACTTCGGCCATTTCCGCACCGATCGTCGCGGACAGTGTCCGGACCGGTTCAAACGGATTCAACGAGAGCATGGCGGCGTTCCCGGTCGCCATCAGAACGATCATCGTCTCGCCAAACGCGCGTCCGACGCCGAGGAGAACGGCGGCGAATACGCCGGGTGTCGCTGCGGGGAGCACCACATACAGGATCGTTTGCCACTTCGTTGCGCCAAGTGCGAGACTCGCTTCTGTGATCGACTTCGGGACGGTCGCGAGGGCATCCTCAGAGATAGTGTAGACGATGGGGATGACGGCAAGGGAAAGCGCGAGTCCGCCGACGAACGCGTTCAGCCGATATTGAAGGCCGAACAGATCCTGAACGACCGTCGCCATCACAATGAGCGCGAAGAAGCCGATCACCACCGACGGAAATCCCGCGAGGAGCTCGATGACCGGTTTGAGGATCTCCTTCGCCCATTTCGGAGCGAACGCCGCAGTGAACAACGCGGCAAGAATGCCCAATGGAGCCGCGATAAATATTGAGACGAGGGAAATCTTGAGGCTCCCCATGATGAGCGGGATCAAGCCATACTTGGGGACACTGGAAACCGGTTGCCACTCAGGACCGAGGAGATTCGAGAGCGATGCTTCCCCCTCATGCCCGGAGGTCTCCAGCGAATTCCCTTCCCTGGTGAGATCTGCGGTCTCCCCGGTCGACGGTTCCTCGCCGTAGGTTTCTTGTTGTTCCGTCGGATCGAAGGTGACCGTGGATTCCGAAGGGAAAAAGAGCGGTACTGTTTCCCGGAAGACGAACACGAAGATGAGAATGATGAATGCGAACGACAGGAATGACACGGACTTGATGACCTTCTCTGCGAGAAAATCGTCAAGACGAAATCGCTTCCGGAGACTCAATGGAGGTTTTTTCCCTGGTTCGCTCATTCGATCCGCGGTGAATAAGAGATATAATGTACTGATTGGTCGACTCTGTTAGAAGCCAGCCTCTATTAAGGAATTGTTAATCCTTCCCGGGACGGTCAGCGGACCGGGAAATATCCCACCTTCGAGACAAGCGCCTGCCCTTCGGGGCTGAGGATCCAGTCGATGTACTCCTTCATTGCGCCGCTCGGCCTGTTCCGAACATACATGTAGAGAAAGCGCGATATGGGATAATCTCCACTCTTGACATTCGCCTCCGTCGGTCCAAAGGCCGGGGAATCGGCGTCTTTCTTGACCAGGACCTCACGAATGCCTTTGCCATAGGCGGCGCCGCCATACCCGATCCCGAACTTATCCTTGGAGACCGCGTTCACCACGGCTGCTGTTCCGGGGAGGCTCTGCATTGTCGGTGCATAGTCTTCACCGTTCAGTACGTTGTCCTTGAAATAGACATACGTCCCCGAGTTGTTCTCCCGTCCATAGAGGATGATCTTGGCATCCGGGCCGCCGACCTGCTTCCAGTTCGTGGTTTTCATCGTGTAGATGTCTTTGATCTGCTGGACCGAAAGCTCCTTCACGGGATTGGATTCATTGACATAGACCGCGAGGCCGTCCTTTGCGACCTTGATCTCCACACCCAGGGTGCTGTACCGAAGCTTCAGCGATGTCTTCTCGCTTTGCTTCATGGGGCGGGAAGCATTGCAGATATCGGTCGTTCCGTTGATGAGCGCTGAGATACCCGTCCCCGATCCGCCGCCAGTGACTTGCACCGTAACCTCAGGCTGCTTGGCCATGTAGGCTTCCGCCCACCGTTGGGCAAGAATGACCATCGTGTCGGAACCCTTGACCGTGATGGTCGTTGCTTGGCGATAGAACCCGAACGCGCTGATCGCTGCCACGAGAAGCAACAAGATCTTTTTCATGCCATTCTCCTGTCAATTCGTTTCGTGTCGTTGTTAGAACTTGTACTGGACGCGGAATGTGAAGACATTGTCGTGAATGTCCTCGACGTACGGCTTCAGTGAATTCGACGTCGTTCCGGCAAACACCTTGTCGTTCGAGATCATCTCATAATACGCCACGAACTTCACATTCGCATCCCAGTGGTGGATCCACCCAAGGCCGAATGTGGTGAACTTGATGTCGCCCAGGTTCATGAAGCTTCCCGGTGCACCGACGTTGGCTGAAGAGGCGTTGGCGTTCGGCTCGAAGACGTCGTATTTCAGCATGAACTGGTTCGACAGTCCGATGTTCTGGATGTAGGCCACATAGTAACCGAGGAACTCACGTTCATACAGCGGCGTCACGGTCGTGCCGGGGTTGTAGAAGGCGTTCGTCGTTTG
>JBFYQI010000558.1:0-4005 GCA_041302875.1 Ignavibacteria bacterium | reverse complement strand
AAACGGAGGTCCTCTATTATCGCGAGGGATCGACGGCGACGGTCGGCGTGGTCCAAGGGCAGACTTCCGCCGGTCCCCAGAACATCCTCATCATCAATGGAAAGGCAGACGCATCATCCAGAGGCGACCTTGCCACGCAGGTGACCCTCGCACAGCTGCCGCTGCTTCTGCACCCGCAGCCCGAACGGGTGCTCATCGTCGGGCTCGGGAGCGGGATCACCTTGGGAAGCGCGCTGCGACATCCGCTCGATCGCGTGGACTGCATCGAAATCTCGCCGGAGGTCGTTGAGGCGTCGTCGTACTTCGATGGCGTCAGCGGAGCACCGCTGCGCGATCCGCGAACAGCGCTGCATGTGGAGGATGCCCTCGCTTTCCTCAAACTCACGGATCACCGGTACGATGTCATCATCAGCGAACCGAGCAATCCGTGGATCGCGGGCATCGGGAATCTGTTCACGACGGAGTTCTTTGAAGCATGCAAAGTGCGGATGCGTCCGGACGGGCTGATGGTGCAATGGTTCCATCTGTACGAGATGAACGATGAATTATTCCGCATGGTTCTTCGCACCTACAAGCAGTCGTTCCCCTGCATGACCGTTTGGCAGTCGCTGGGGAACGATGTTGTGCTGCTCGGCAGCGCGCATCCTGTGGAACCGAATGACGAACGGATCGCTGCGGCATTGAACGATCCGAACATCCGCGATGACCTTGCCCGCATCGGGATCACCGACATCGCCGACCTGCTTTCGCTGCACATGCTTTCCGATTCCGCCGTGACGGCGTACGCCGGGGTTGGGGAATTCAACACGGAGGATCATCCTCGGCTCGAGTACGAGGCCCCAAGGGCGTTCTTCACGAATGTCGGCGTCGCGTCCGTGTTTCGGGTTGATGAACGTCTGGTCATCAGCGCGCCCGGTTCGTTGCTCCGATCGCGATGGCGGGAGGGGAAGGTTTCGGATGATGACCAACGGCGCATCGGGATGCTTCACACGCTTCCAAGCCGGGGAAATCTGTTGTTCGGCTATTCGGTCCTCCGGTCGTACGTGGAACGGCACCCAGGCGATACGGAGGTGCTCGGCCGCATCGCAGAAACCGCCGATATGCTGAAGCAGGCAGATGACGAAATTGAGTATCTCCGCCGGCTTGTTGCGGCGAGTCCGAAGGATCCGGTTTCCCTGGAACGATTGACGTGGGCGCGGTATCTGCACGCCCGTGCCCGTTCAAATACGATGACGGGCATTCGACTTGCGGATTTCGAGCAGCCGCTGCGCGCGTGCATCGCGCTCGCAAAAGATACCGTGGATCGGTATCGCGCCCGTTTGGCCGATGTCTTATTCGATGTGGGTGACTTTGCCCGGGCTTCGGACCAGTATGCCCGCGCCTTGCAGATCCGGTCTTTGCACCAGCCTGATCCCGCCCTTGCGCCTGACAGGCTGTTGTTGCAGTTAGCCCGCTGTCTGCATCACCTGGGGAAGACCGATCGCGCGCTCGGCTATGCGCTGCAAGCGACGCAGGCGAATCCCGAGAACGAAGAAGCGAAGGATTTCATCTACGACATCTGGTCGGGGGGAATGAATCGGCAGCAGTGAATGACGCACTGGTGCGAAACCGCGGCCGTTGTTCTGTCGTAGAACATAGGCTGGGGGGAACCGTCAACTTGCCGCCTCATTGCATGCGCCACCACCGTTCGCTCATAAGACTCTGTTGCGTCGTATTCCTGACGATCGTCGTCATGCGTCCCGCGCAGGCGCAGCATGAGGATGCGCCCGAACCCGACGGAGCCGGATGGGAATTCGATCCGTCAGAAGATGCCGGGTTCTCGATCGGAGGCTTCCTGCGGGACGCCTTCACTCCGCAGCTCATCACCGACACGCGGCACATCCGTGAATATGTGCGTGACCCGCGATTTCATCTGCTCAGTGAGCGGCATGGAGCGATGCGAACGGTGGATGCCATCTTCCTGCGGTCGCTCAGGATCGCCGATTATCAGATCGCCCGCGCCTTGTTCCTTTCCCTCATGGCGGTTCTTGAGCACCAGCACGTTTCTGTGAAACTGCCGGTCGTCCGTTCGCTGGCGTTGCCGCTGACATTCGAGGAAGACAGCCTGTTCCGAGCTCGGACCAAAAATCTTCCTGCGCATATCTATCCCGACTCACCCCCTGAGGGAGATCGGGATAAACTCCAGCACTTTTTCGCATCGGCCTATCTGTCGTTCGCATCCGAATCTCCTGACCTTGCGCGCGCGGGGGGCAATGTTGTTGAGTGGGGTGAAGCGCAGTTCATCGTCGGCGGAGCTGACGATCCCCGTGACCGGCGCGCCAACCGGCAAGGGGAGCGTTTCGGCAGGGACCTGCTGATCGTGAAGACGCTGCTGCCGTCGGACTATCTCGCTTCACCGTTGCGGCCTTCCGGAGAACTGGAATGAAGACCATCCTTGTGGTAGACGATGAACGGAGCATCCGAGATTCGCTGCGGATGATCCTCGAATACGAGAAGTTCGATGTCGTGTTCGCGGAGAACGGCGAACAGGCGCTCACGCAGGTCGCCGCGCGGTCGCTGGACCTCGTGTTGCTGGATGTGAAGATGGCCGGATTGGACGGCATCGAGGTCCTGACCCGCATCAAGGAAAAGCATATCGAGCTGCCGGTGATCATGATCTCCGGGCATGGGACGATCGAAACGGCGGTCGAAGCGACGAAGCGGGGCGCGTATGATTTCTTGTCGAAGCCGCTTGACCGGGACAAATTGCTGGTGACGGTACGCAATGCGCTGCAGCAAGCGCGGTTGTCGGCCACGGTCCAATCGCTGGAAGAGCGGGTTGAGGGACGACGGCGCATTCTGGGCGAAAGCCGGAAGATCAAGGAAGTGATCGACATCATCGGGCGTGTTGCGCCGACGGATGCGCGCGTGCTGATCTCCGGAGAGAACGGAACAGGGAAAGAGCTCGTTGCCCGGGCGATCCATCGGGGAAGCAAGCGGGCCGACAAGCCGTTCGTCGAAGTGAATTGCGCCGCGATCCCCGCAGAGTTAATTGAGTCCGAGTTGTTCGGACATGAAAAGGGATCCTTCACCGGGGCGACGACCCAGCGCATCGGGAAATTCGAACAGGCAGACGGCGGCACGCTGTTCCTTGACGAGGTTGGTGACATGAGCCTCCAGGCGCAGGCAAAGGTTCTGCGCGCGCTGGAAGAAGGAACCGTCGAACGTGTCGGCGGGAACAAGCTCATCACCGTCGACGTGCGTGTCCTTGCGGCGACGAACAAGGATCTGGAAGCGGAGATCGGGCGCGCGAATTTCCGCAAAGACCTGTATCATCGGCTGTCGGTCATCCCTATTCGCGTCTCACCACTGCGCGACCGCCGTGAGGACATCCAGGTGTTGACCGAAGCGTTTGTCGAAGACGTGTGCGGAAGGAACGGGATTGCGAAGAAGAAGGTCGGCGAGGACGTGATGAATGCGCTGATGATGCGCGATTGGCCAGGGAACGTTCGGGAACTTCGGAACACGGTGGAACGGTTGATCATCCTCTCGCCCGGACAATCTGTGGACATTCGTGTGCTGGACACGTATGGAGGCGGCATCCAGAGCGCCGACGGCGGGCTTCTCGAAGCGGGGGGAACGTTTCAGGAATTCAAGGAACGCGCAGAAGCGGCGTTCATCAAGAAGCAATTGGAGTTGCACCGCTGGAACATCTCGAAGACCGCGGAGGCATTGGACATCCAGCGGAGCCATTTGTACACGAAGATGAAGCGGTACGAGTTGATGAAAGAAGGGGATGAAGAAGTGGGAGAGGGGAAGTAGATTGGTGATGCCGCCCCGGGGAAACTTCCCAGGAGATGCCGCGATGGGAGACTAGCCGGGTCACACTCGCTGTTTTTGGCGCTGCTTTGCTGCCTCGAACATCACGATTCCTCCCGCCACCGATGCATTCAATGACCCGATCTTTCCGTGGAGGGGGATCTTAATCAAGAAGTCGCATTTCTCCTTGACCAACCGCCGCATTCC
>JBFYQI010000360.1:0-3251 GCA_041302875.1 Ignavibacteria bacterium | reverse complement strand
CGAGATTCTCAATAGCGGGTTCGGCAGGCAAGAGATCGTAGCGTTGGACGGGCTTCAGCCTGTCCCCCCTATCTAATTTTCCCTCCGTGCACATCCGCCTTCATCTGTGTAATCCGTGCTCTGCTTGTAACCCCGAAATTCAAAGAATGACACCGAGGAAGATTCAGCGCTCGAGCACCATGACAGCCCATTCGCGGAATCGTTGAAGCCTTCTCCAGATGTCCTTCGTCTGTGCCTCGGAGTAGAGTTCTCCGGAATAGGAGACCATCGTCTTTTCAAGAATGATCCGTCGAAGCTGATTCAGGGCGTTGCGCTTGGGCTCACTCTCCCCGGTGCATTCTTCCAGCAACGCTATCGTATCCTCGTGATTCTCACCAGCGCTCCGCTGGCCGGAGAGCTTGACGGCCGCGGCATCGGCAAACGCGATGGCCGCGTGGACGATGAGCACACCCGAGGCGGTCCAATATCCACACTCCAGCGAAACGCGGGCTGCTTCATTGAACTGTTCTGCGACCTGTTGATAGTCTCGGTATCGCCTTCGATCAACTGCCTTTCGACCTCTTCGTTTGGACATTGTTCCCCCGGATGTTCTCAAGGTGTTCCCCAATGATCAGTTTTCCAGATTTCAAGATCTCATTGACCAGCGGTGTCGATCGTTTCCGGCCGAACTCGAGGGCCGTCATGAGAAGAGGGGCGATCCTAACGCCATACAGGTGCAGCAGCACTGGCGCATGTTCATCCAGCAGGGCAAGGACTGCTTCCTTTTTATCCTTCGTTTTGACTACGCAGCATAGGTCATAGTCTGAACGGGCGGTTTCCTCCCCCTTCGCCGTGCTTCCGAAGACCGTTGCGGAAACAACATGACGGGCGAGGAGCGACGCGAGCGTCTGTTTGAAGCCGTCGGAGAACCGTTGTTCCGCCGAGAGGAGCGGCAGGACCGCTTCCGTCACGAGGAAGTGCTCGCGGTTCAGGGTGAAGAGATGATCTCGCCCTCCCCGTTGCCGGCGGACAAGACCGAGTTCTTCCAGGGATGTCAGTGCCTTGAGCGCCGAACGCGGCTGCATTCCGGCGAGCCGGCCGATCTCATTACCCGTGAAGCCCGTGTTGGTGTCGACGAGCGTGCGCAGCACGGCGACATGAGACCACGTGCGAAAGACTTCATCCAAGGGACGTTGCATGATCATGATGCGCGGGACCTCCGACCGTTTATTCATATACTATTGTATACAAATATATACTTTGGTATATGAAGAGTCAATATCCGATCGTCCTCCGTTCTCCTGGCGGATCGGGACTGATGAGTTGCCGGATGGCCTCGAAGATCGCGCGGATATGCTCGTCGTGCTGGTCGACGCGGGATTCGAGATCGCGGAGTTTGTCGGCAAGTTCCTTATGTCCGGCGATGATCTCCCGAAGGCGGGCAAACGCCCGCATGATCAGAATGTTCACAGCTACACCTTGTTCCGTAAAAGCATATGGGAGGTATTTGACGTTTGTACCCCGCTTTGCGATGGGATCGTTCAAGGTCACAAATTGTGACCTTGAAGCTAGAGCTTCTTTCAGAGTGATCTGAAACATGAAGTCTGGCGGGAATCGCTTCTTGTTCCTTCTGACAGCTTGCATCAACGCTTTCGTCTCAACTCCGTAGAGCCTTGCCAGATCCGGACTCAGCATGACCCTCTTTTCACGAATCACAAATATATGTTCTTGGATCGCATCTGCTGGTTGTACTTGTTGAGCGGTCACCTCTCCCCCCTGTTCTTGCGATTGTGCGATTCAAATGTACGAGTGCTCGCGACCTCCTCCAACAGAAAAATGCGTACAGAGTTGGGCGGTCCCAAGATTCCTTCCCACCGTGCCGCTCCGTTTTCGTCCGTGCCCTCCGTGTTCCGCTTCTAACACCGAAGTTCAAAGAATGACGCCAAGGCACAAAGGGCGCAATGACCGCGGAAAGGATTGAGGGTGGATAGACCAATGTTCGACGCCCCCGAAGGGGTCCCTTTGGGAAAAGAGGCCCAGGACGCACAAGCACAAACCAATTGTATTCTAGGTGATTGTTTCTGTTGCTGATCCGATAAGCCCTTTTACATTGGTGCGCGGTCAGGCTGAGCGGACTTGTCGCGAGCACTGTCGAGCGAGTCGAAGCGTGACCGCCCATACGATCCAAGACTCTCTTCCTCATCCGCTTTCCTCCGTGGCCATCCGTGTTCGCCTCTGAAACACGCTTCCCCTCTTCTGACACCTGCCTCTCCTCAAATTCTTCCCCGCTTTGTCATGTCATTGATGATGATCGGCAATGCCACGTCGATGATCTCGTGAAGATACGGATGGGCCTCCGGTTCCTGAAGGACGAAATGCAACGCATCGCACTTGGATCCTCCAATCAAGCCCATCAGCAGGAACCCGACCACGTCCGCCTGTGTCGTGGTTTCATCTTCAGGTTCGACCAAGTCGACATGAAGGACATTCACCAAGCCCGACACTGCATCGTAAATGCGATTTTCCTTGGCGATCTTCTGCGAACAGCACCTGATGTCCTCGTTCGGGATGATCACCCTTCTGTATGCACAACTGGGACAGACCGTTTCAAATCGTTCCCAGCGCTTCCGCAGAATGAATGCGCAGGATGCCTCCTGTTCGGGATCGACACCATCCTTAAGTATTTCTACCGAACGTCGCCAAATTCCTGATTTGGTGATCGGCATCTATGCCTTCCTCCCACGCATTCTGCGCTTGTTCATTCGTTTGATCGCTTCGTCGACAAGCGGGTCGAGCAGCCGATGCAGTTCCGGGTCCGACACAATGACGTCATCGAAAAAGGATGCTTCCCGTCCCAGCAGATCCATCATGATGACGCAGATGTGTCGCTGATATGATCCCCCCGGAGAAAAGAACTCGACATGACGGGCTATCATGATTTCCAGAAGTTCGTTGTTGATGGCCTCCAGCGACTCATCGAGCGCCACAGAAGCGAGAAACGGAAAGATCTCATCGTTCTCGAAGATCTCCTTCCGCTCCGCGCAATGCGGGCATATACCGCGAAAGCGCTTCTCCCGGGCTGCCAGCACTTCCGCATCGGATTTCTTTTGATCGATCGAATCGCTCATCTGAATTCCTCCATTTGTCCACCGTCTTACTACTTGCTACTTACTACTCCCTACTCTCGTCAATTCCCTCCCCCCTTTTCCACCGACAGCACCGCCTCGCGGGCTTGTTTGATCAAACCTCGAATCTCCTCCGATGTCTCGGCG
>JBFYQI010000123.1:0-3200 GCA_041302875.1 Ignavibacteria bacterium | reverse complement strand
ACAGCGGGTCGTTGTAGCCGTTGCGATTGCGATGGTCGACCGGCTTGCCGTAGCCGAGGATCCAGACCGGCTTGCGCGGATGGGCGATCTTCCAATCGGCAAGCTGCCGCTTGAAGACTTTCAGATCGGAGGTCGGCAGAATCACGGCGGCGATATCGGCTTCGCCCGTTCCGCGGTCCGCATCTGCGAGCACGCATCCGGCATACACAGGCCGGTCATCGAGCGTGCGAGCCGCATCCCGGAGACGCCGGATGACCGCGGCCGTCAATTCATCCGATGTGTCGAACGAATGTCCGAGGCCCCACGCAAGCACCGCGGGGAATGCCTGGTCGCGTTCGATCGTCTCGCGCAGCCGCACTTCCGCCAAGGCTACGAAGTTCTCGTCCACAAGCACTTCTGCGGGGACGTTCCAAACGGGGATCTCAACGAGAGCGAACAATCCATAGCGACTGCAGAGATTCAACGCGTACGGATGAGGGGGATGGAAGGCAAACCGGATCGCATTCGCCCCCAGCGACTTGATCGCAACAATGTCGCGTTCCATCTGTTCATAGGTGACCGCAGCGCCCGTTTGCGGAGCGTCTTCATGCCACACCACTCCCTCCAGAGTCGTCTTGCGGCCGTTCACAACCAATTCATTCCCCACCATGGACACGGCGACAAACCCGACGTTCACCGAGGTTTGATCCAGCACCGTGCGTTTCGTTCCCTCCACCGTGACCAACGATGCGCGCACCAGATACAGATCCGGGAGTTCCGGCGTCCATCGCTTCGGAGACGGGACAAGCACCGACACGCTGACGGGAATATTCTTGTTCTGTTCGATGACCACCGGCGCACTGACGGGGGAGGAGACTGCAACACCACTACTCCGATCAATGAGCTCGAGCAGCAGAGAAGCAGAAACGGCGCGATGCGCCACGCTGTCGGGAACGTATCCATGCGCCTGCTTCGCCGTCAGGGTCGCCTCGACCATGCAGGAGCCTTGCTGACCGGTCGGATCAAGCGATGTGCGGACCCGTAATCCATCGATCCAAACCCGGGGGGCGGCAACGATGAACACGTCGCGCAGGATCCCGAGGTAGTTCTTCCATCCCCAGACCTGCTGCCGCACCGGGAGCGTGAACCGTCCCGAAAGTTCGTTGTGAACCGCAACGCGTATCACGTTCTCATTTCCCACCTGAAGCGCGCCATCGGGGATATCGAACTCGAACGACGTGTAGCCCCCGACATGCCGGCCGATGAACGTTTCATTCACAAAGATCTCGGCATCATGGTTGATACCCAGGGCGACGAACTTGAAAGCCGAGCCGTTGAGGAGAGAATCGGTGACGGTGAATGTGCGACGGAATTGGATCGATCCTTCCATGTCCACGGCGGAAGGAACGCGGATCGGATCCCATGATTCACCGTCGAGCGAGTAGGACCACTCGCCATTGAGGTCGATCTTCTGTCGAGTCGGAGAATCTGGATGGATCCCTGTGTCGATCCCCTTCATCATCGCACCGCCGTTTTCCAAGACGGTGAGTTGGGATTTCGACGAGGTCACCAAGCTCAGGAATACGATCGTGACCAGCAAAAAGCGCGGAAAACGGGAGGAGGTGTAGGATTTCGTAGCCAATTGGGCCTTCAAAATGTGCCAAAAGAGCTGCGAAAATGAGGACAATCCGCAGGCTAATCCCAAATATAACACAAAAAACCCGCGATTGCAACGAAAAATCGCGGGTTTTCGAAGAATTTGTGCCCTTTTTGGGGCAAAATCACTATGCGGAGAGCACTATTGCAGCGAACGAGTCAGCCTGGAGGCAGGCTCCGCCGACCAAAGCACCGTCGATATCAGCTTGAGAGAGGAGCTCCTTTGCGTTCTCCGGCTTGACGCTGCCGCCATATTGAATGACGATGGAGTTTGCGACCTCAGGGGAGAACATTCCCGCCAACAGTCTCCTGATGATCGCGTGAACGTCTTGAGCCTGTTGGGGAGTCGCCGTCTTTCCGGTACCGATAGCCCAGACGGGCTCGTATGCGATCACGGTCTTCGTCATCATCTCGGAGGAGAAACCTTCGAAACAGCCACGCACCTGCCTGGTCACAACCTGTTCGGTGATCCCGCCTTCGCGCTCCTGCAGTGTCTCTCCGACGCACACGATCGGCAGCAACCCCGAGGAGAGAGCCTTCGTTGCCTTCTTGTTGATGGACTCATCCTTCTCGCCGAAGAACTGCCGGCGTTCCGAATGCCCGAGGATCACATAGTCGCATCCGATCGCGAGCAGCATCTTCGGAGAGATCTCGCCAGTGAAGGCGCCTTCATCTTCGGCATACATGTTCTGCGCGCCGAGTTTGATCGGCGACCCGGCAAGCAATTGCTT
Source organism: Ignavibacteria bacterium (assembly GCA_041302875.1). GTDB lineage: Bacteria > Bacteroidota > Ignavibacteria > UBA10030 > UBA10030 > JAKAJH01. The sequence continues at coordinate 834 of JBFYQI010000123.1, read as the reverse complement.
CGCGAGCATCAGCGAAGTATATGGAGGACACACCGCGGCCTGCACATTGGGCGGAAGGCTCGGCAGTTGCGCCTTGATCCCGTTGATGAGTTCCTCCGTTTCGCGGAGGGTTTTGAACATCTTCCAGTTGCCAGCGATGAGTTTGGGTCGAATCATTGGAATCCTATCCTCCGAGTAACTCGATAAATTCTTTGAAGTCTTTGGACAGAGCCATAGTGCGTGTCGTTGTATTCAGCGCGTATCGCTTCAAGCGCGTCGAGTCGCTCTTCCGCTGTCCGTGTCATCCAGTAATCCTGGTCAGACGGTTCCTGTCCTTTCCGGAACACGCGGACGGTCTTTTCTATTCGTTGATCCATCTTCACGCCGCAATCGCCTGGGTGACCTTTTCCGCCGCTTCCTTCAGCGTGTCGGCGACGAGGAACTTCAGTCCGGAATTCTTCAGGATCTCCGCGGCTTCCTTCGCATTCGTGCCGGCGAGACGGATCACGATCGGCACCTGGACATCCACCTTGCGAGCCGCCTCGACAACGCCCGTCGCGACGCGGTCACAGCGCACGATGCCGCCGAAGATGTTGATGAGGATCGCCTTCACGCTCGGGTCTTTGAGGATGATCTTGAATCCCGCTTCAACCGTCTGCGCGTTGGCTCCGGCGCCGACATCGAGGAAGTTCGCCGGCATTCCGCCCGCAAGCTTGATGATATCCATGGTTCCCATCGCCAATCCCGCTCCGTTCACCATACCGCCGACATTGCCGTCGAGCTTGATGTAGTTGAGATTGGATGCGGACGCTTCCACCTCAAGCGGATCCTCTTCGTCGATGTCGCGAAGGGCCT
>JBFYQI010000546.1:0-3599 GCA_041302875.1 Ignavibacteria bacterium | reverse complement strand
TTCAGGTCCGTGACCTTGGCGGTCAGTTCGGTGATCTGCTTCTGCCATTCTTCTTTCGTCATCTCCTGTTGTGCGAACGCCGGCACGAGCAGCGCTCCAAGCAGGAGGGCGATCACACTCAAGCGAAATACGTTTGTCATCGTCAGTGTCTCCTTGGATTTCGGTCGTGTCGGTTACTTTGCGCCAAGCTTCGCCTGGACGGCGGCTTTGTCCTTCAGACAGAGCGCAAGTTGGGCATCATGTTCGCCAATCGCCTTCAAGAGAGCGTCCTTTTCGGCGCTTTTCGCTGCGATCTCTTTCTCAAGAGAAGCGACTTGCGCTTTGAGGTCGTCCAATTGCTTGAGTTCTTCTTCAGAAGGCGTATTGCTGCAGCCCGTGAGCACAACCGCCATCATCGCGAGGCCGATGACAGACAGAGTGAAGGCTTTCTTCATGCGAGGTCTCCTACGTATTGATACGACAGGTATCGGATTCCAGTTTGGTGAATACGATGAACGATGATACTCAGAAACTACTGGAATGTCAAGGCTGAAATCAGCCAATTTCGCCCCGTTCCGCCAGACTTGTGAATGCCGACCCTGAGATGATGACATGATCGTGCACCGGAATGCCCAACACCTTCCCCGCTTCCACGAGTTGTTTCGTGATGGCAAGGTCCTCGGCACTCGGTTCCGCATTCCCGCTCGGATGGTTGTGGACGAAGACGACCGCGGCCGCTGCCCGCTCAATGGCGGGACGGAAGCACTCCCGCGGATGAACGAGAGACGCATTGAGCGTTCCTACCGTGACGCGCGCGGGACGAAGCAATCGGTTTGCGGAGTTGAGCGGCAACACCCAGAATTCTTCCTGCGCGAGGTCCCGTAGTTTTGGGCCGAAGATCTTCTCCACATCTTCCGGCCCATGAACGACGGCCTGATCGGGACCCGAAGCGGCGATTCTGCGGCCGATCTCGAACGCCGCCGCCAGGATGGCAGACCGGGTTTCACCGATGCCGAGATTACGCAACGCGTGCGACGTCATTCGAGCAAGCTCATGAAGCGACCGACCGCCCCCCAGCAAGTGCCTTGCGAGGTCCACGGCCGTCAATCCTTTCTTCCCGCTCCGCAGCAGAATCGCCAGCAGCTCCGCATCAGACAGTTGATCAGCCCCCATGCGAAGCAATCGTTCACGCGGCCGGTCATCTTCCGGCCATTCACTGATCGGACGACGGCAGTGTCGCGGTTCTGCGACGGTAGAACGCTCCGATTTCCCCATGATGTCCCCCTTGAGATAGTAGTAGAGTGACGGTTCAGCGACCGCTCAGGTCAACCTCCCCGACTTTGCGAATGGCGCGATTCTTGAATTGCAGCATGGTAAGGTAGGAATTGACCCGTCCTGCACTGAACGAGAGAATGGAATGAAGTCCCTCGAACCGGCGTACCTCCGGGAGTGCCGCAGCGATCTCTCGACGAAGCGTCGCACCCTGAGCGACGACCGAACATAGCACGCGGCACACGTCGTACCCGAACATTGTATTGAGGGACGGCGGCCGCTGCCTTCCGCTCCGCTGCAGCTTCGCAGCGAATTCGCGTATCCCCTGCCCGGCCGGATCATAGTAGGAATCGGTCGCGAAGTAGATACCGTCAGCGTACTGTCTGTTCTCTTCCAACTCGGTCAGGTCGTTCCAATCCCCGGACCCTACAAGGGATGATTGAAAATTCACGAACCGCACCTGCGAGCTGACCACTGCGATCTCTTCCGGACTTGTGATGGGGAGAAAGAGCGCATCGATATTCGGTACTGGATATGCCAGGCTGTCAACGCGGAGGCTCGCCACCGAAACCGGAAGGCGTAACGAGTCGGCGATCCTCCTGCCGTCTGCACCGAGGAGTGTTTCGACTTCGATCACAATGCCGTTTTGCATCAGGGAATCGAGTACCTTCTTGCTTATCCCCAAACGGAGCAGCTTGTTCAATTCCGTCTGCGGCGGTCTGGAACTGAAGTCCATCGTTACGATTTCGAGATGAGCGAACGCCTTTGTCCGTATCGCCATCAACTGGGAACGAATGTCGGTCGTTCCCGGAGGATACCACTGCACGTCGACGACTTCGCCGCCGGCCGCGATGACCTCTTCGATGAATGCTTCGCTCGTTTGTCTGCCGATGGCATCGCCGGGCGAGAGGACGGCGACTCGGCGAGCCCGCAGCTGCTCAACCGAAAAGAGAGCCGCCGCCCTGCCACGCGTGCGAAAGTCTGGATTCGCCTGGAAGACGAACGGTCCGATGCCGGCAATGCCGTTCGATGTCGCTGTTGGCGTGATCAACGGCACGCCGCGTTCATTCGCGATCCCCGCACTCGCGAGCACTTCATTGCTCAATACTGGTCCGAGGATGGCAGCCACCTTTTCATCCCGCGCCAATTCGCCCACCAGCTGAGCCGCAACCGCCGCATCTCGTTCCGTATCCCGCACTTCCAGCGTCACCTTCGTGATCGCCGTCGCGTTGTGCTCTTCCGCTGCGAGCCGTATCCCATCGAGGAATTCCGCTCCCAATTCCTGCATCCCCGCCTTCTCTGACCGCATCATCAACGGAAGCACCACCCCGATCTTGATGGTCCCCCCCTTCCGCACGTTCTCAAGGAATCGGAGCGCCTCCCCCACGTAGGGGATTGCGGGATTCATCGTACTCACGGCAAGCAGAAGGTCTTGAGCCGCGCGGGCGTCGCCGTTACGGAACAGGATTTCGGCAAGACGAAGATTGAGCAATGCTTTCATCTCGGCCGTCCTCGCATCGTTCGCGAGCAACTGAAGCTCGCCTGCGGCCAGACGCTCAGCGGCAACATTCGCCAACAGACGTTCTGACCGGATCAACAGCCGGCGATCCGATGTCGTTTCACGTACGATGAGGAATTCCTCGGCGGCATCCTCGTAGCGACGCATCCTGAGGTAGTTCAGTCCAAGCGTGTAGTGCGCATCATCCGCATAGGACGACTGGGGATAGATATCGAGGAGGTCTTTGAGAAACCGGGTCGACTCACGGAATCCCCCCGCACGATACAATGCTTTCGCCCCCATAATATACGCCCCCGTCTCACGATGACTGCGCGGCATCTCCTTCACGATCGCATCGAACATCACCGCAGCGCTATCGAAGCGTTCAGCTTGGAAATGCCGCATCGCTTCCACGAACAGCCGTTCGACGTCAGGCCGAAACAGGATGCTATCGGCGGCAGCCGGTTCGTCGTCTCCCGATGCGAAAGCCGGTGTCATCGCGCACAAGGTCGTCACAGTCAGAAGCAGGATCATCCGTGGTGCAGTTCTATTGTGCATTGCGAAGCCTGGTCAGTTCACGTTGACCGTCGCGAGCGCGACGGTTCCCGGGCTGGACGTTGAGCGCCCGGAGGAAATAGTCGCTCGCCTGTTTGAGGGCATTCGTGCGTAAGGACAAGAGCCCGAGGTCGACGAGCGCGTCAACGGACTTCGGGTCCAGGGCAACGGCCTTTCGCAGATATGGTTCGCTTTCTTCGAGTCGATGCATCGCTAGCAAGACGGAGCCGCATAGATGCCACCCGCGCGGTTCGTCCGGATCCAGTCCGATCGCCGTATTCAATGCTTCAAGCGC
>JBFYQI010000525.1:0-3262 GCA_041302875.1 Ignavibacteria bacterium | reverse complement strand
TCGAGGATCCGTTGACGGATGCTCGCGCTATCTTGCTGAGCCCGGAGGCCTGATGAAATGACCAGGAGAAGAAGGAGGGAGAGAAGAACAGGAAGGTGAGAGCTCTTCATTGCCATGACGTGGATCTCGAGTTCATGAATGGTCTTGTCGGTTGTTTGCGCGGCGGCACGGTGGGTCCATGAACGACAAAGCCCCCATCACGCGTAAGCGCTCCGAGGGCCTCAATCCCCGCAATATGTCTCCAATACCTCCCCGGTCTGCCCTACCGATGAATGATACAGAGACGCTGCGAGAGAATCAACCGCCCGTCTCTTCGCCGGATGTCCTTATCCCTCAATGCCCCCTGCGTGCGGTTAGTGGCCCAGCCCTTTTTCTGTGGTGCGAAGCGGCCCAGGGGATATCCACGCAGCGCTGGTCGGCAAGTTTAGGTTGTCCCGGGAAGGCTTCCCGGGTTGACCCATTCCCACCTCTCATTTCGCTCCCCTGCCGGACCTCTCTCGAATTCTCTTCATCTCATCCGGGTACAACTTCTCGGCACAGTCTGGGCATATGCTGTGACTAAGAACTGCTTCTGAATGATCTCGGAGAAACATTTCCAAATGATTCCAGTACCCCTTGTCGTCGCGGATCTTCTTGCAGCTCGCGCAAATGGGGATCAATCCATGAAGGACTTTGATCTTTGCGAGTGCGTCTTCGACGCTGCGTTGAAGCTGTTCTTCTCGGCGCACCATTTGCCTGATGCGTATTCGATAGGCCCCGAAGACGAGGAGGACAAAAAGAACAACCACGAGCAATTTAAAGAGTCCGGTCTGCCAGAAGAAGGGCAAGATCACAAAACGAAGTGTTGCTTCCTCCTTGCTCCATATTCCGTCGCTGTTGGCAGCGTGCACGCGGAAGGTGTAGGAACCGGGGGAAAGATTCGTGAACATTGCCTCTTTCTGATTCTTGACGTCGATCCAGTGGTCACTGAATCCATCCAGGAAGAATGCGTACCGCGTGGCGGCAGGAAGGATATAGCTGAACGCAACATATTCAAATTGGATGGAGCGCACGCCCGGGCCTAGCTCCATCCCATCCTGAAACTGAAGAGACTGTCCGTTCACGGAAACCGTCTCGATACGAATCGAAGGCGGCGGGAGCTTCCGCCTGCTTGTCTGCGGATTGTAGCCGACCAGACCCTTCAAACTCACAAACCAGAGCGTCCCATCAGGAGCCTTTGCGGCACACGTTTGAAGTCCGCCCCCAAACTCTGTGGACTGCAGAAAATCACGTGAGTCAATGGAAACGCCTTCGATGTGACTCACCTTCTTGTCGGTCACGGCCGCGATCGATGCTTCAGAAACCCCAAAGAGTCCCTTGTTGGTCGACATCCAGATCGTGCCGTCGTCCGCACGGATGAGGGAATTGACGACATTGTCCGGCAATCCGTTCTCCGAGGTCACTGCTCCCCAGCGTCCATCCTGGTATCGATTGAGCCCTCCTGCTTGCGTGCCTGCGAGGATGGCGCCGGATTGATCTTCGTACAGGCTCAGGATCGTATTGCTTGTCAACCCACTGTCGGTGTTGAAAAAAGAGAGCCTCTTTCCATCAAGATATCCGACACCGTGAGCGTCTGAACCGATCCAGAGGTTTCCCTTTCGGTCTTCCAGGAGGACATTGACCGTGAATCCAGGCGGGGTGTTTGGGATCTGGTCGATCTTCTTTCCGTCCTTGAGGTAAAGACCCTGTGCTCCGATCCACACTCTGCCCGTTCTATCTCTCAGCAGGGCATAGACATTGGTGAACGATTTGTTGCCGGGCATCAGCACTTCCGCATCACGTCCTCCGGACATCACGAAGAGACCGTTCTCCGTGCCGATCCAAAGAGTGTCTTGTGGACCTTGGAGCAAGGCTGAGACCGTTGATGCGGAGAGCTTCGCGGACATCAGAGGACGGACGCTCTTGCCGCCGACTACAAGGCGAATGCCATGCGACCTCGTACCGACCCAAAGTCTTTCTCCTTGGGACAAGACGGCCCAGACTTCGTCAAAGATGCCTGGTTCTGTTACCTTCAAATTCTGCACAACGCTTCGCCGGAGGCGATGAATTCCGTCTCCCATCGTGCCAAACCACAGGTTGCCTTCCTTGTCGGAAGCGATGGCTGTGACACGAAGTGGAGGCGCTGCCGGATTAAAGATGCATGGTTCAGCGGTGAAGCCGTCATAATAGTAGAGACCTTTGTCGAGGCACCCGATCCAAATGCCCTTGCCGGGATCATTGCTGAGATCCACGACATTGGATCGATTCAGTGCTTCGGCCCCCGGAAGCGGCAACACTCTTTTGTTCGAGAGGAAGAAGAGGCCCCGGTCGCGCGTGCCGATGACCAGCGACCCTCTGGAATCCCGAAGCACCGAGATGACCTGCGTCCTCGGCATTCCATGCGACGCGTCGTACCACACCGCCGAATCTCCGACGAGATGGACGAGACCTCCATTTTCTCCCAACCAGAGCGAGCCATCGGCATCTTCGTAGATGGTCCAGACCGACAGAAGCGGGCGGTCGCACCGAACGGGATTCCAGGAGTCGTTATCCTTCTTCCAGACACCGAGACCGGGTATCGAGATCCAGACGACATTCTTCTTCCCTGTGGCGACGCCGCGAGTACCTTCGATCGCGAGGCTGTCCGAGATGCTATGCGCGGTGAACTTCCAGTTGTGTAAAGAGACGACTCCACCGTGTTCGGTGCCGACCCAGAGCGTGCTGTCTTCTGAGACGGCGAGTCGTCGGATGAACTCGTTGGCGATGGCGGGGGTATTATAGCGGTCGAAGTTCGTGAAGGTCACGCTGTTGAAGCGGACGAGGCCGGACTGTGTGCCGAGCCACAGATAACCATCCGGCGTCTGCGTGATCGCACTGATGACATTCTGAGGGAGGCCGTGTTCGGACGTCCAGGACTCGTGAATGAACGTCTTGAATCGTTCACTGAGGTCCCAGTGCTGACGGGGGAGAGCTTGCGCGAACGCGTTCGATGGTCCGATAGCGAACACGACGAGGAAAAGAAGCAGCGATCTCCATCCAGCCAACAGTTGTATTGCGGTGGATTCGGAATATCGGGCGATGATCATCTGAAGAGATTGGGTCTTTCTCGATAGAACAAACAATTTAGCTCCCAGCATCCAAGTTGTCAAACACCGAGAAACCCAATTCCAATCTACCATTCTTCCTTGTGCAATATACCGACTTTCTCCTATCTTGATGCAATCGCATCCGTCATCAACCTGAT
>JBFYQI010000521.1:0-4026 GCA_041302875.1 Ignavibacteria bacterium | reverse complement strand
GTTGCGAGCGCGCTCGCAACGATGCGGTAGTTGTAGACCTTCCCCGGCTGCAGTCCGGTCTTGATCGTATCTGCGATCTGCAGTGTCGACGAGCCGCTGACGATGTGCGATGGCATCACCTGATCGAACTGACCCAGTTCACCCCATTCGAAGTACGCCGTCTGCGTCGTGTTGTTCGGGTTGATCGTTCCGTTCAGGATCGCAGAGATGCTCGTCACCGCCGTCGCCGGCAAGGTTTGCACGATCGCCGCCGACGCGGAGGTTGTGAAGCGATAGGTGATGGAGAAATCTCCCGTTCCCGACGTATTCGACCCGCGTACCCGCCAGAAGTATTCCGTTCCGCCAGTCAGCGGAGTGGGGAATTGCTTCGCCGTATCTGTGACCGCCGCATCTGACAGGACGATGTCGGCAAACAATGAATCGGTCGCCACATCGATGCGATAGGCAAGCGCGGTCGGGACCGGATACCATTCGAATCGCGGGTTCACGACCTGATTCGACGAACCGTTTGTCGGCTTGAACAGGCTCACGACACCCGGAGGTGGGAGCGCGCCGGTCGTGAAGGAGCGCGACGCGGAGAAATCGCTTGCTCCGACCACATTCCGAGAACGCACGCGCCAAGGATAGAGAGTGCTGTACTGCAAACTCGCCGCATACGACGTATCGGTCAACGTCGAATCATTCACAACGAATGAACCGGCGATGAAACCCGCATCCGTCGAGACCTGCAAATGGTATGAAGTGGTCCGCTGCGTTTTCTGCCATTGGATGACTGCAGTGGTAGGAACATCTGTCGCTCCGTCGTTTGGTGACGCGAGTGTGGGCGTGACCGGCGGTGTCGCCGGACGCTCATACCGGAGGAATGTTCCGTAGAAGCCCGTCGCGACCACGGTATCGGCCGTTGCAAACCACGCATCAAACAATGCATTGGCTGTTCCGCTCTCTTCCTTGGTCCAAGAAATACCGCCGTCATTCGTGCGGAGGATCGTTCCCTCGGTACCCACAATGATGCCGTTCAGGCCGTCGAAGAATCGCATCGAGATGAACGTCGCCACAGCCGGCGCTGGGACCTCGGTCCAGTTCGACCCCGCGTCGACCGTGCGGAAGATCTTGCCAAACGCGGACGTGACAACCCAGGTGGAATTCGAGAGCACCGAAATATCCGTCAGCGCATCACCTGCCTGGAGTTCTGCGATCTGCTTCACGATCGTCCAATTGGGTTGAACTTTGTTCGTACGCAGAATCATGCCGGCTGTTCCGACAGCGATGCCACTCGAATCGGGGAGAATGGCCAATCCATTCATTCCGTAATCGCTCGGGATCGGGAGAGACGAGGCCTTCTGCCACACGCCACCGCCATTGGTCGTCCGCAAAATGGTCGCGTTATCACCAACGATGTAGCCGAAATTCGCATCGAGCATACGAACGCGGTTCAGCCTGACGAGTTCCGTCCCGCCGGTGGTGCTCCAGGTGATTCCACCGTTTGTTGATTTTGCGATCGTGTTGTTCTCACCGACCGCAAACGCCGTGGTCGCATCTGCGAACCAGATGCTCCGGAGCATGTCGGTGGTGCCGGAGTTGCGCGCGATCCAGGTCGTGCCGCCGTTCATCGTCGTCAGGATCGTTCCCTGTCCGCCCACAACGATGCCCTGCTGACTGTTCGCGAAGAACGTGCTCATGAATGCCGCGACATACTGTCGTTGGTCGACATGCGCCCATCCGTCCGGGAACGCTGGCGTTCGGAACGAGTTCGTCGATCCGAAGGTTTGACCGAATGCGTTCTGTGTCACGGCGCGGTAGTTGTAGACCGTGTTCGGTGCCAGCCGGCGCGCGGTATCGGTCGGCATCGCGGCAAGAACGGGTTGGATGCCGGTCAACGGATCCGGGATCGTGACGGTGTTATCGAATGACGGCGCGCCGTATTGGAACGTGACGCTCGTCGGCGAACCGTTCGGATACACTTGAGCAGAAAGCACGGCCATATCGTGGAACAAACTGACCGGCTTCGCTGCAAACTGAACTTCCGCCTTCCCGGGGAGGAACTTCCGCAAACGGAGGCGGTATCCGCCCGTCGCCGTGTCAGAACCGCTGTGCGCGTACCGCAGCAGGTAGGTTCCCGCGTTCTGGATCGGAACGATCAGGTGTTGCGATGTGGAATTCGGAAGATAGGAACTCGTGAGGATCTTGCGCGCTTGTGCTGCGTCAAACAGCGACAGTTCTCCCTTCAAATTCGCCGAGATATCCGAAGTTCCGAAGATCTCGATCGTATCGCCCGCAGCCGCGGTGAATTGGAAGAAGTCGATGTCGCCTGTCGGGAAGATCCTTGCTTCCATGATCTCACCCACGGCTGCCGTGTTCGCCTGAGCCGGCGTGTTGTTCGGCTCCGTCTCCGCCAGCGGCAAGACCGCCCGCAGCAACGCGCTTCCTTCACCCGTGGCGATCACGGTCCGGTTCACGGACGCGAGATCGTATAGATAGTTATTCGTAGCCGGTACTTGCCGCGTCCAGGTCGTTCCCCCGTCCGACGTGTAGTACGCGACTCCGCCGCCGACGATGAATCCGCGCTGTGAATCGACGAATATCACTTTGGAGAGCCAGTACGGCGCAAACGGGAGTTCCATCGCCGTCCAAGTCGCTCCGCCGTCGGTCGTCTTGTGCGCATTTCCGTAGGTTCCGACGACGTAACCGGTCGTTGCGTTCAAGAAGAATAATCCCTGGAGGTACGGACTGTTCGTGAATGTCGCGGGAAGCCTCGTCCAGTTCGCCCCAGCGTCAGTCGATTTGAGTACTTCATTGTACCCAGCCGCATAGCAAACACCGCCGGAAAGCATGACGACATCGTTGATGTCGCTCGTCGCACCTCCGTTGTTTGTCACGGCGCTCCAGTTTGCACCGCCGTTCGTGGTCCGAATGATGGCTCCGCTGTATCCGACACCGACGCCGATCTGGGAATTCCCCGGCTGGAACCGAAGCCGCATGATATAGCGGGAATCGGAATTCGTTTGGATTGCCCATGTCGCTCCAGCGTCCGTGGTCTTGTAGATCTGGCCGGAATTGGAGGCGCCGAAGCCGGTGAATGCGTTCAGGAACGTCAGACCGTACAACGGGAACGTCAGTGTATCGTATCGCCAGGTCACACCGCCGTCAGAAGTGCGGTAGAACAGCTGGGCTGGATATTGCGATGTTGCGTAGGCGGTGAGTTCGTTCACCATCCAGAGGGACTGAATCGTATTGCTGTACGAACCCGTCAGGCTTGGAGTCCAGATCTCCGATTCCGGCGGAGTCGAGAAGGACCGGTCTTTGATCGTGTCGGAACCGAGTGCATTCGTTGCGATCAATCGGTAGTAGTACGTTTGTCCCGGGGCGAGTCCTTCCAAGTTCGTGAACACAGATTGCGGGTAGGGGTACGGCACGGCCTGAGTAGATGAAACCGCCGCTGAACCATAAGAAGGAGTGGGTCCGTACTCCACCCGTACCGTGGCGGGGTACCCGGGGGAGAGCAGATCCACGGAGATCCCGGCCGCTCGGGGGAAGGTGCTCCCTGCATACGAGTACCCGATGTCCGGCTTCGCAGGCTTGTATCGGTAGATCTTCAGCGCATAGGTGCCTGAATCGTACGCAGCCGTTTGGTTCTGCATGCTGAGCATTGGATGCACGAGTTCCCGCTCCTTGTCACGAATGGACTGCGGGAAGGATGTGGAGTAGTTGCTCCCGTACGCCATACGGAGGTAGTAAGTACCAGGAGGGAGCACTGTCACCATGCGGCGACGTTCGTACGACGGGAACCCATAGTTGTTGCCGTAATACCCCCCGTACTGCGAGATAACATCAATTCGCATGTACAGATTCGACCCGGCGGGAGACTCGGCGAGAAACTCAAAGGTGTCCTGCGATGCGACCGTGAACTTATAGTAATCGACATCTGTCGGGCCGGAAATCGCAGCGCTGATGCTGTCGCCGAACGCAACGACCATTGCGTTTGTCGTGTCGTTGTTCGGTTCGAGTTCCAGCAGTGGCTCGGAAGCG
>JBFYQI010000352.1:0-3853 GCA_041302875.1 Ignavibacteria bacterium | reverse complement strand
TGTCCAACGCTTTCGGCGTGTCGCATTGTTGGACAAACTTCAGTTTGTCTCCTGCGCGGAGATTAAGGCTGAAATAATTCGGACAAGCTAAAGCTTGTCCAACCTAGTATGCGATTAAATTTTATCCAGCATGGCCATTAATCGTCTCATGATTCTCGCTGGCGGGGTTTCCTCACGGATGAAGCGGTCCGTCGAGGGAGCAAGCGGTATTGACGAGAAGCTGCTCGCCGAAGCCGCACATAGGTCCAAGGCGATGCTTTCCGTCGGTGCTGGCAATCGGCCGTTCCTCGATTATCTCCTCTATAATGCGAAGCGTGCAGGGTATGAAGAGATCATGATCGTTGTCGGAGAACGATCTGAAGTCATGCGGGAAGCGTACGGCAACGCTGATGCAGGAAATGCCTTTCACGGCCTCACGATCTCCTATGCTGTCCAGAGAATTCCCCCCGGACGGTCGAAACCGCTCGGGACCGCCGATGCCGTCTTGTGCGGGATGAACGCGGCGCCCCACTGGGCCGGCAGTTCGTTCACGTCGTGCAATGGGGATAATCTCTACAGCATCGATGCACTCCGCCTGATGCGGGAATGCAAGTCCCCGTTTGCGTTGATCGACTACGATCGGGCGGCGCTAGCCTTCGACCATGCAAGAGTCGCGCAATTCGCGGTGCTTCGAACGAATGCCGATGGATTTCTCACCGATATCCTGGAAAAACCGACCGAGGAGGAATTGCTCGCCTCTGCAGATGCGAGGGGACGCATCGGTGTCAGCATGAATATCTTCCGGCTTTCATACGACCTCATTCGTCCGTACCTTGAATCGTTGCCCCTGCATCCCGAGCGGCACGAGAAGGAACTGCCGCGTGCGATTCGGGCGTTCATCAGCGATCATCCCCGAAGCGTGCGCGCGATCCCGCTCTCCGAACACGTCCCCGACCTCACCGGCCGGGATGATATTCCGGTGATGCAGAAGTATTTGAAGGAGCATTTCCCAGAAGAATTGTGGGGGAAAGATGCTGAGCTGTAGGTCTTGGTCAAGAGCATGACGCAAAGTCGCAGAGAGCGCAAGGACCGCTAAGAAAAAATGAGTAGTTGCTTCTTTGCACTATTCCTTGAACTCCGACATGAGATTTGTCTGAATCCTTAATGGTGAAACTATGTGCCTGGAAAAAGCTCTGCGGAATGTAAAACTGTGCATTGTGATGCTGTTGGGATTTGTGACCAGCGCGAGCAGTCAGAACGATCGTTCAAAGGCGCTTGTGCTCGAGAACGCGAAGGTCCGATTTCAAGTCTCAGTCGTCGAAGGCAAACTCTCCCGCGAGCGCTTTTCGACTACCTCCACGTGGTCCAAAGAATTCGGTGCTGAGCCTGCTACCGTAGAAACCGACGGAGGATTCGGTCTTGAGCTGATGTTCACCGATTGGCAAGCTCCTCGAATGCCGAACAATGCGGAAAATCCAGTGACCCTCACAGCTCAAGATTATTTGTTCGAACGAGACTCGAGTTTTGTCGAGGCTTCGGGAGCGAAGAGGCTCTTGCTGGAATTCAAGGGAGTCAATAACTCCTTGCTGCTCCGCATGGACTATTCCCTCGAACAGGATGGCAGCACCATCCGCCGGAGCATCGCGGTCCGCGACACATCGTTCGGGCATCACTTCCTCCGTTGGTTCTGGCCGCGATTTGGCTCTGTGGTACAACCAGCGGAACTCGTCCATGCCGGCGGATTCGGTCAGCCCATCGCTCTCGTGTTGTCAACCGGGTCGGCATTCTTCGGTGTCGAATATCCTGCCGCACAGAATGACACAAGGAATTTCGAGAAGGAGAAAAGCGTCGACATCAAATGCGGACATGAGGTCGGACAGCTCGCCGAGTCGGAATGGATCACGAGCGAGCCGACTGTGATGGGGGTCGGACCGACACGCTACGTGAAGCAGTGGTTTTTCAAGTACCTCGACGGGATCCGCGTGGCTCCGCTTAAGCCCTATGCCCTCTACAACTCATGGTACGACTTGCGCTCTCCCGACTATCCGCGTGTTCCTATTGGGAATGTGATGAGTGAGCAGTCGGCGATGAAGATGGTCCGTCTTCTGAAGGAGAATATGATCGACCGCCACGGCATCCAGTTGGATGCGTTTGTGCTGGACGACGGTTGGGATGTCTATCAGAGCGACTGGGTACTTCGAAAGGAACAATGGCCCAACGGCCTCGTGCCCCTTGCGAATGAACTCGCGAAGACAAATACAGCGCTCGGCATTTGGTTCGGCCCAACGGGGGGATATTCATTCCGAAAGTATCGGCTGAACTGGATGAAGGAGAACGGCTACGAAACGGTGGGGGATCAACTGTGTGTGGGAGGAGCGAAGTACAGCGCGCTGCTGAAAAAGCGAACGACTGACTTCGTCGCTCAAGATGGAGTCCAGTACTTCAAATGGGACGGCATTCAATTCTCCTGCAGCGAGCCGAACCACGGTCATCCGATAGACATCTATTCGCGACGGGCGATCATGGAGTCGGTCGTTTCCTGGTGCAACGCTGTTCGCGAGAAGGATCCAGCGACTTTCCTGAATATTACGTCCGGTACCTGGATGAGTCCCTGGTGGGTGAAGTATGCGAACACCATCTGGATGCAGGGAGAGGATTATGGATACGCTGACGTTCCGTCGCTGAGCCAGCGTGACGGCGCGATCACCTACCGCGATTTCGTCCTCTATGAAGACTTCAAGCAGAAGGGGCTTTGGTTTCCGATCGCCAACCTGATGACGCACGGCATCATCAAGGGGAAACTGGAACTGCTTGGGAGTCCGGAAGAACCGATCGACAAGTTCACCGACGACGTCTTGCTCTACTTCGCTCGCGGCGTTTCGATGTATGAACTCTACATCTCCCCGGACATCCTGAGCGAAGCCGAATGGACCTCCATTTCGAAGTCCCTCTCGTGGGCGCGTGATCGTTTCTCCACATTGATGCATACGGAAATGATCGGCGGCAATCCGCTCAAGCGTGAAGCGTACGGGTATGCACATTTCAACGGGAAGAAGGGGATTCTTGCCGTTCGGAATCCATTTGTAGAATCAACGACGCTCAACGTTCTGCTGTCGCCGGAACTTGGCATCGAACCTGATGCAACCCAGCTCGTTCTCGAGTGTGTCTATCCGAACCGTTGGATCTCCCCGGTGCTCTATCGGACCAATGAGACGGTCACGATCCCATTGGAGGGATATGAGACCGCGGTGTACGAGATCTATGCGCTGAGTGACGCGAAAGGGCCGCTGTTCGCGGGCTCGATCCTCGGCGAGGCATCAGGAACTGGAGGAAGGAACCGCATCGCATTGTATTCATCAAGTTTCGATGCCCGTCTGTTGAATCCGGATGCGGTCGCGAATGGCCAGCGGCTGGATGTGAATTATCGTCAACTCGCCCGGGATCTGCGCGAGGAGAAGACTCCCGCGCCGGTGACGAACTTCAACCTGCGCTCGCGAGGAATGGGGAGCGGGACAGCGGACCTGTCCGTGCAGGTCAATCCTTCCAGTCGCGAAGGCATCATCGCATTTCTCGTCGCTCCCGGCGACGAAACGGCAGAGGACGTGTCGTTCCGTGTGACGGTCAACGTTGGTGGAAGGGAAGTGGAGGTTCGAAGCGAGTATCAGGAAGGGCGTTCGCAATGGTTCTCATTCACGGTGCTCCCGGGACGACAGTCGTGTTCTGTCACGCTTCGTCAGACAAAAGGCGAACCTGTGGAAAAAGCCCGAATGCAGGCGTGGTATGTCGGACGGCAGGCGATGCCGACAAAAAGTATGGAGCTTCCTCCGGAGGGTTCCGTTCAGAAGCGGATCCTTCCACCGATCGTCGTACCGAC
>JBFYQI010000488.1:0-2737 GCA_041302875.1 Ignavibacteria bacterium | reverse complement strand
GATCCAGGTCATCGACCTTCTGAAGAATCCGATGCTCGCGCGTAATGACCAGATCCTCGCCGTCCCGACGCTCGTGCGCGCACTGCCCCGGCCGGTGAGAAACATCATCGGAGATCTTTCCAATACGGACCGGGTGCTGGTTGGCTTGGATCTCAGAGAAGAGACCCAGAGGCCGAGCCGGAAAGGAAGCCGTTCGGATGCCTGAGTCCGAATACCGAAACGACCCGCAACCATGGACAATGTGTCGATAACAAAGCCTCCTGATCCGCACAAAGGAACGGACAGCATTCCGGAGAAGCCTTCGGAGGAGGCGTCCGCGTCCGTTCTCCGGACGTTCTTCCTGGATGTGTCGTCGCTCTCCGTTTTTACCGCGCGCTTCTTCAAGGAAGTGTGGAAGCCTCCGTATGAGATCAATGAATTGCTCAAGCAGTCCTTTCTCATCGGGTACAAATCGCTGCCCCTCGTCATGATCACGGGCTTCATCATTGGGCTCGTCTTGACGATCCAGTCGCGGCCCACCCTCGCAAAATTCGGGGCGGTGTCGGTCCTGCCGGCGATGGTGGCTGTGTCGATCATCCGGGAGATCGGACCGGTGATCACGGCTCTCATCTTCGCAGGAAAGGCCGGCTCGGGAATCGGAGCAGAGCTTGCATCGATGAACGTCACTCAGCAGATCGATGCGATGCAGGTCTCGGGAACGAATCCCTTCAAATACCTCGTTGTGACGCGGGTTCTCGCTGCGACATTGATGCTTCCGATCCTGGTCGTTTTCGCCGACGCCGTAGGCCTGCTCGGATCATTCGTTGGCGTGAACCTTCGAGGACATGTCAGCAGCCACCTCTTCTTCCTGCAGGTATTCCAAAGCCTCGACTTCAGGGACATTATTCCGGCGTTCGTGAAAACATACTTCTTCGGGTTCGCTGTCGGGATCATCGGGTGTCACAAGGGATTTTGCTCGACCAAAGGAACGGAAGGAGTTGGGAAAGCGGCCAACTCCGCCGTTGTATACGCATCGCTTCTGGTGTTCATCATCGATATGGTTGCGGTACAGATCACGAGCCTCTTTCAATACTAGTGCCGATTCCAGAAAGTCGTCTTGTGATTACTAAATAGCGTCAGTCTGAGCCTGCCCGCCCGGCCACGTGAATCTTATGAGGCGGACGGGTCGAAGACTGGCGCTTAATACTTGGTCATGCTTCGACAAGCTCAGCATGACTGTTCTGCATAATACAAGGTGACATATTAGTTCCTGCACTAAGATGGCAAAAGGCAACATGGCCGCTCCCGGACATTCCAGAACACCAAAGAACGCTCCGGTGAATCGCGCGCCGGTGGTCGTTGAGATGAAGCACCTGTCGAAGTCCTTCGGGGATCACCATGTGCTGAGGGATCTGGACATGGTCGTTCACAAGGGAGAGAATGTCGTCGTGCTCGGGAGGTCCGGCACAGGCAAATCCGTTCTCATTAAATGCATTGTCGGATTGATTGATCATGACGAAGGTGCATTGATCATCCTCGGGAAAAATGTATCGGAACTTGCCGAATCGGAACTTGCCGAACTCCGCAAGAAGATCGGATTCCTGTTCCAGAGCGACGCACTCTACGATTCCATGACGGTACGGGAGAATCTCGAATTTCCGCTTCGACGACAACGGCCTCCGATATCGAACGAATCCATGGATGCACTGGTAGCCGAAGCGCTGCAAAATGTCGGACTTGCCGATTCAATTGACAAGACCCCGTCCCAGCTCTCCGGCGGGATGCGCAAGAGGCTGGGGTTGGCGCGTACGCTGATCCTCAAACCCGAGATCATGCTCTACGACGAACCGACGACCGGACTGGATCCGATCACATCCAAGGAGATCAGCAGTCTCATTCTGGAAGTACAAAACACATACCAGACCTCTTCCATCATCGTCACCCACGATATCGAGTGTGCCAGACTCACAGCCAATCGGATCATCGTGCTCAAGGACGGCAAGTGCTCCGCAGAGGGTTCGTACACCGAGCTTGAACAATCGACAGATGCATGGATACGGTCATTCTTTCTGTGAAACATCTGGACATATCGCCGAGTCGGTAAAATGAAAAAGAACGCGAGTGGTAAGGTCAGGCTGGGGATGTTCGTCTCCATAGGGATAACGATCTTCACTGTCGGCATCTATCTCGTCGGCCAGGAGCAGCAGCTCTTTACCCGCACATTTCGGATCAGCGGGACGTTCAGGGATGTTGCCGGGCTCCAGGCAGGAAACAACGTACGGCTGTCCGGAATCAATGTCGGCACGATCGACAATATTCGCATTGTGAGTGATTCGTCCGTCAGGGTGGAAATTCTCATCGACGAAGCAACCCGGCAGTTCATCAAACAGGATGCAATGGCGAGCATCGGCTCAGAGGGGCTCATGGGGAACAAGACGCTGATCATTACGCCGGGGACAGGCGGAGAACGGGTCATCGAAGATAACGACGTGATCAGTACGTCCCGGCCGATGAATGTTGATGAGCTGCTCTTCTCCTTGAAGGCGACGATCGACAACGCATCAAGCATCACAAGTGATCTTTCAAAGATCACGAGCAATATCGAATCCGGGAAGGGGACCATCGGAAGGCTGATGATGGATTCCACGTGGCGGCAGAATTTCGACTCCACGATCACATATCTCAAGGCAGGGTCTGCCGGATTCAAGCGGATGATGGACAAAGAACAAACGATGGACGAGATTCTCGCCTCACTGAG
>JBFYQI010000483.1:0-3872 GCA_041302875.1 Ignavibacteria bacterium | reverse complement strand
CGGGTACGATTCCCTCGGCGGCTACATCGCCGATCAATCCTACTTTGGTGCGATCGTTGGACGATATGGCAACCGGATAGGAAAGGGGAGGTTCACGTTGGACGGAAGAACGTATCAACTGACGGTCAACAATGGGGAAAACCATTTGCATGGAGGGACACTCGGATTCCACAAGGTCCTCTGGGAAGCCAAGGTGGTCAACGATTCCACTGAGCCCTCGGTGGCTTTCACCTACACGAGCAAGGCGGGGGACGAAGGCTATCCGGGAAATGTGGTCGTCACGGTGACCTATACGCTGACGAATCTGAATGAACTCGTCGTGGAGTACGTCGGAACGACCGATGCGCCGACGATCCTGAATCCCACGCATCACTCGTACTTCAACCTCACGGGGGATTTCGCGAAGACCATCCTCGATCATCAATTGACTATCGATGCAGAGAGCTACACGCCGGTCGATGCCGGACTGATCACGACTGGCAAGATTGAGGATGTCGCGGAAACGCCGATGGATTTCCGCACGGCGAAGGCGATCGGCGAACGGATTGACGATGAAACGGAACAGCTGCGCTTCGGAAAGGGGTACGACCACAATTGGGTAATTCGAGGATCTCATGGAACTGTGCGGCGTGCGGCTGAATTGTACGACCCGTCAACCGGACGACTACTGACGGTTCTCACCGACCAGCCGGGATTGCAGTTCTACTCAGGCAACTTCCTCGACGGAAGCACAGGAGGGAAAGGCGTGAAGTACCAGTTTCGGACTGGACTCTGCCTCGAAGCACAATGCTTCCCGGACTCTCCGAATAAGCCACAGTTTCCATCCGTCGTCCTCCGCCCCGGAGAGACCTACCGCCAGAAGACCATTTACCGCTTCTCCACGATGCCTAATCAATAATCAACAATCGACAATCCGCAATCCCCATGCCTCAGTTCAGCCTCGGCCTTGACATCGGCAGTTCCTCCGTCAAAGCATCTCTCCTGGATGTGGGAAGCGGGTTGGTCGTTGCCTCGGCATGTTCGCCAGCAGCCGAAATGCCGATTGCCGCGCCAAGACCAGGATGGGCCGAACAGGATCCAGAGATGTGGTGGGAGCACGTCAAGCGGTCGGTGCGGGAAGTGATTCAACAGGTTGGGGACCGGCGCGCCGCCATTTCCTGCATCGGAATCTCGTATCAGATGCACGGACTTGTCGTCATCGACAAGAACATGAAGGTCCTCCGCCCGTCGATCATTTGGTGCGACAGCCGCGCCGTGGAGATCGGAAACCGTGCGTTTGATACTATCGGACGAGACATCTGCCTATTGCGAATGCTGAATTCGCCGGGGAATTTTACTGCGTCGAAACTTCGTTGGGTGCTGGAAAACGAACCCGCGATCTATGCGCGCATCAGAACAGTTCTTCTGCCGGGAGACTACGTCGCGCTGCGATTAACGGGGCAAGCGACCACAACGGCCTCCGGACTTTCGGAAGGGATCTTGTGGGATTTCACGACGGACGGAGTCGCCGATGTTGTCCTCAAGCACTACGACATCGCGCCGGAGCTGATCGCGTCCCGCGTGCCGACCTTCGGCGATCAGGGAACGATACTGACGTCGGTCGCTGAAGAACTCGGATTGCCCAAGAACGCGACCGTCACCTATCGGGCCGGGGATCAGCCGAACAATGCACTGTCGTTGAATGTGCTGGAACCTGGAGAGATCGCTTCCACGGCGGGAACCTCGGGAGTCGTCTATGGAGTGACGGACACGCAGACATTCGACAAGGAGTCCCGCGTCAACTCATTCGTCCACGTCAATCACGAATCGACGAAACAACGGATCGGTGTGCTCCTCTGCATCAACGGGACGGGCATTGCCAACAGTTGGATGCGGAGCATCACTGGCCGTCATGCGGTCCCGTACGCGGAATTGAATGCGGGTGCGGAGCATGTCGCCGTCGGTTCGGATGGACTCGTCGTTCTTCCCTTCGGCAACGGGGCAGAGCGCATGTTGGCAAATCGGGATATCGGAGCGCACGTTCGAAATGTGCAGTTCAACCGGCATACGGCCGACCATCTGATGCGGGCGACGCATGAAGGGATCGCCTGTTCGCTTGCGTATGGAATGAATATCATGAGGGGCATGGGGATGCATCCGGCGGTGTTGCGGGCGGGGAAGGCCAACATGTTCCAGAGTCCCATCGTGCGTGAGACGCTCGCGGCGACCGCAGATGTCCGCATCGAGCTGTATAATACCGATGGAGCGCAGGGTGCTGCGAGGGGAGCCGCCTTCGGTGCCGGTCTGGTGCGAAACCGTGACGAAATGTATCGTGGTCTTCGCAGGGAATTGAGCATCACGCCGAATGACGCGAAACGCGAGGAGTTCACGAATCTGTATCGCCGATGGCTGTCGGCGCTGAAAGAGATCGATCCGCTTGCATGAACCCTTCAATCAAGGAGTAGCGATCTATGTCTACGCTTCACACGATCGATTGGCTTGTGGTCGCCGGATATTTCGGCATTATCCTGGGAATCGTCTGGTGGGTCTCGCGCCAGCAGAAGAAGACTTCCACGCAATACTTCCTTGCCGGAAGAGAGTTGGGTTGGTTCGTCATCGGAGCGTCGATCTTTGCATCGAACATCGGCTCCGAACATCTCGTCGGGCTTGCGGCATCCGGCACGACAGACGGTGTCGCCATGGCGCACTACGAATTGCACGCATGGTGTCTGCTGGTGCTCGGATGGGTGATGGTGCCGTTCTACATGCGTTCCAAGGTCTTCACGACGCCGGAATTTCTCGAACGTCGCTTTTCACCAACCACGCGTACTGTGTTGTCGCTCATTTCGCTCGTCGCCTACGTCTTGACGAAGATCGCCGTCGGCATCTTCGCTGGAGGCATTGTGTTCTCAGTGCTTTTGCCGGAATTGAACTTCCTGGGACTTGACAGCTTCTGGGTTGGCTCCTTCCTGGTTGTTGTGGTCACGGGCCTTTACACGATCATCGGTGGAATGCGTGCGGTCGCCTACACCGAGGCGCTGCAGACGGTCGTTCTCGTCATCGGCTCTGCGCTCCTGACCATCTTCGGCCTGCAGGCGCTGGGAGGATGGTCCGAGCTGCGGGCAGTCGTTCCGGCTGAGATGTTCAATTTGTGGAAACCGCTGGTTCCTGATGGGATGACGTCGACGTGGGCTCCGGTAAAGTCTGCGACGGAAATGGCCTGGTACTTCAACGACAACTATCCCTGGCTGGGGATGCTGTTCTGCGCACCGTTCATCGGTCTCTGGTACTGGTGCACGGACCAATACATCGTTCAGCGCACGCTGACCGCGCCAAATGAAACGGAAGCGCGTCGTGGAACGATTGCGGCGGCATTCTTCAAGCTGCTCCCGGTCTTCATATTCATCATTCCGGGGATCATTGCATTCGCGCTCGCGAAGTCGGGGCGCGTCGCAGAGATGCAGGGATTGCTGATGGATGCGAACGGGAACATCATTCGCGACAACGCCCAGCAGGCGTTTCCGCTGATGGTCGCCTATGTGCTGCCGATCGGACTTCGGGGAATCGTGGTGGCCGGCCTCCTTGCGGCGCTGATGAGCTCGCTTGCAGGTGTGTTCAATGCCTGTGCGACCCTCTTCACGATCGATTTCTATGCGCGCTTCAAGCCTGAAACGCCGCAAGAGAAGCTTGTGTGGGTGGGACGCATTGCGACCGCTGTAATGGTTCTGATCGGAATTCTCTGGATTCCGGTCATTCGGGGCGGACGTGGATTGTACGATTATCTTCAGGGCATGCAGGCATATTTGGCTCCGCCGATCGCCGTGGTGTTCTTCCTCGGCGTGTTCAACAAGCGCCTCAATGCAAAAGGTGCGCTCTGGGCCCTCATCGTTGGG
>JBFYQI010000343.1:0-3021 GCA_041302875.1 Ignavibacteria bacterium | reverse complement strand
CCGGCAACCGATTGCGGCAGAGTCACATCATCCTGGAACAATCGCGCTTCCATCGACCTGCCTGATGCCGATGCGAGCACCGCGTTGACATCTTTGGCTTCATAGAGGAACACGATCGCGCCGGTCTCCCCCGCTGCTCCTTCGAATCGCACGGATTCTCGCCCGCTGAACCATTTGCCGGAAAGATAGAATCGTTCGGGGACGTACAGCCGCGGATCCTCATAAGCGATCGTCGATTCCGGCGTTTGCCCCTCGGGATTGCCGATCGTGCCGCGCAGATACCCGAAGGAAAGTTCAGCGCTCGGACGAAAACGAACGGCCCCGGCGGCATCCTCTTCCCTCACCGGCTCCGTCAACTCCGGAAATTCACCGCGATACCCTGCTTCGGACAACAATTGCTGCAACGCGCGCTCGAACTCATGGTAGCCCCCTTCCCCGTGCTGGACGAACCGGACGAAACCGTCGGCATCGACCAATATCCGCGTCGGCCAGTTCCGTACGGCATACGCGGTCCAAATGATCATCTCGTTGTCTGCGACGACCGGATAGGTGATCTCCTGCGATTCGACTGCACGCCCCACAAGTTCGGGTGATCGTCCGAATCGGAACTCCGGCGTGTGGACACCAACCGTCACCAGGCTGTACGACTCGTACTTCCTGCTCCAGTCCTTGATATATGCAAGGGCGCGGAGACTTCGCTGACATGCATAGTCCCAGAAATCGAGCAGGACAACCCGTCCGCGCATCGCGCGCAGCGCGACCGGTCCGCCGTTGAACCAGAAGTCGCCATACAGTTCGGGGGCGTGGATATGTCTCGGTTCAAGTTCCATCTACTTGGCGATGATGGCTCGGAGGTTCGTCATCAATTCGTCGACATGCGATCGCTGGATCGTGAGGGGAGGCAGCAGGCGAATGACCGTCGAGTTTGTGCAGTTGGCAAGAATCCCCCGCTCCTGCAGCGCATCGACGACCGGTTGGGCGTCACTGTGGAGATCGATCCCCAGCATGCATCCGTGTCCGCGCACTTCTTTGATCACCGTCGGAAATTCCTTGCGCAGGACTTCTCCTTGTTCCTTGATATACTCGCCGATCCTCGCGGCGTGCTGCATCAATCCTCCCTTGACGATCTCGTCGAACACGACGACCCCCGCCGCACACGCGACCGGATTGCCGCCGAATGTTGTGCCATGGGCACCGTAGCTCAGGACGTCCGCGACCCGCTCGTTTCCGAGGAACCCACCCAGGGGGAGGCCGCCGCCGATCGCTTTGGCGACGACGATGATATCCGGAAGTACGCCAAAGTGCTCGAAGCCGAAGAATCTCCCCGTGCGACCGATCCCCGCCTGGATCTCGTCCGCGATGATAAGGAATCCGAACTTCTCCCGGAGGGAGACAAGCTCCTTCGCGAATGCATCGCTCACGACGAAGATCCCTCCCTCGCCCTGAATGAACTCCAGGATGACACCAAGCGTGTGCGGACCGACCGTGCGCCGAAGCGCATCGACGTCATTGAACGGGATGTGACTGGTGTATTGGAGGAATGGTTCGTAGCCTTCGCGGTATTTTTGCCGCTCGGTGAGGGACAGCGCCCCCATCGTCCTTCCGTGAAAAGAATTCGTCAAGCCTAACAGGTCCCGTTTCCCTTGCGGCGCTCCCCATTTGCGGGCGAGCTTGATCGCTCCCTCGACTGCCTCCGTTCCGCTATTGGAAAGGAAGATCCGCTTGAATCCGCTGGTCGTGATCAGGCGCTCCGCGAGTTCGACTTGCGGTTCCTGCACATAGTAATTGGAAAGATGGATGTAGCGCTTGGCCTGATCGTTGATCGCCTGCAACACCTTGGGGTGCGCATGACCCAAGGCATTCACGGCGAGACCGCCAAAGAAGTCGATGTAGCGCTTTCCGTCCTTGGTGAAGAGGTATACTCCTTCACCGCGGTCGACGTCGAGGGGAAGGCGTTTGTAGGTGTGGAAGAAGTATTCGTGTTCGCGTTCGAAGAGGGTGTTCATGGGGATGCGGTGAGTGCGAGTGATCGAAAAAGCGCCGCGAAGAACTGCACACGTTCCTTCAGTTCGTCGGGCGTTCCGTTATTCTTGATGACGTAGTCGGCGCGTTTGGCGAATGCCGCCTGAGCGCCTTGAGCCGCTATGCGCTGCTGAATCGCTTCTTCGCTCAAGGTTCCTTTCCGGAACAGCCGTTCGCGCCGCAGACGCTCATCGGTCTCAACGTATAGGACGCCGTGCAGCCATTCATCCATGCGGGCTTCGAACACGAGCGCCGCTTCCACGAGAATGACGCGATGTCCACTCCGATGGAGTGCACGCGCACGAGCCGCGACCTCCCGTTCTGTCTTCGGGTGGATCACGGCTTCAACGGCGGCTCGAAGCGCACGGTCCTGAAAAATGCGCGATGCAACGTGCGACCGATTGTAGCGCCCCTCTGGCGAGTAGGTCTCCGAGCCGAGAAGCGATGTGAGCTTCCGGCGCAGACCGGCATCGGTCTCACAAAGCGCCTTGGCGATCTCATCAGCCGAGAGCACCGGAATACCGAGGCGCACGAATTCCTCGCAAACGGCCGACTTGCCGCTGCCGATGCCGCCGGTGACGCCGATGACGAGCGATCCTTTGGGAAGCGTGACCATCGTCGTTCTCAGGAGGTTCAGCTACTCGGCAACCGCGACCGATCGGAATTCCCGCACCACGACAACCTTGATCTGGCCGGGATACTCCATTTCGTTCTCAACCTTCTTGGCGACATCGTGCGCCAGCTGATCCGCCATCGCATCCGAAAGTTTTTCATGGCTCACGATCACGCGGACTTCTCGTCCCGCCTGGATGGCGTATGTATTCTGGACGCCGGGGAAGGATTTCGCGATCCCTTCCAATTTCTCCAGCCGTTTGATGTACTCTTCCACCGATTCACGACGCGCACCTGGACGAGCGCCGCTGATGGCATCAGCTGCCTGCACGAGGGCCGCGATGGGATGCTCCATCGGGATATCTTCGTGGTGCGATCCGACCGCGT
>JBFYQI010000426.1:0-2660 GCA_041302875.1 Ignavibacteria bacterium | reverse complement strand
CCGGCACGACGCCAAAAGAACTCATGCTGATGTCGCTCGCGGGATGCACATCGATGGACGTCATCGCCATCCTGAAGAAGAAGCGTTCACCCGTTGCCGGGTTCGAATGCCGCGTCAAGGGGACCGAACGCGAGGAGCATCCCAAGTACTTCACGGACATCCACATCGAATACATCTTCTATGGAGATGGGATCAAGCCGGAGGATGTCGAGCGTGCAATCGACCTTTCGGAATCGAAATACTGCTCCGTCTCGGGGCAGCTGCGCGGAACGGCGAACATCACGACATCCTACCGCATCGAACCAGCCTCCGCGCTGAACGAAGCGCAAGGGTAATCGCCGCAGGCATGCCATGCCGACTCCGCGCAATACCGTCCCGTTCCGCATCCTTCTCGTCGACGACGAGGTCGCTCAACGCAGTGTCCTCGCCGGGTTTCTTCGGAAACGCAAGCACGCGGTCACCGAAGCCGGCACCGTCGACGAGGCCGTGTCGGCATTTCGCGAACGCCCGTTCGATCTCGTTCTCTCCGACTATCGGATGCCCGGACGGACGGGGAGCGATCTCCTCAACGAGGTTCGAGCCCTGCATCCCGAGACTACCGTGGTGATCATGACCGCCTTCGCCTCGGTCGAGGGTGCGGTCGATGCGATGCGCGCGGGCGCGTATGATTATTTGACGAAGCCGATCGACCTCGACGAACTCGAGATCCTGATCGCCCGCATTCAAGAACGCACCCGCCTGCTTTCCGAGAACCGCTCGCTCAAGGAAGAACTCGCTGCGCGTTACAAGTTCGACGGCATTGTCTCCCAGTCATCGATCATGGATGCTGTCCTCGACACCGCCGCGCGGGCGGCTGCGAGCAATGCGGCGGTACTGATCCGCGGAGAGAGCGGAACCGGAAAGGAACTCATCGCCCGCGCCGTGCATCATCGCAGTCCCCGAAGCGTTCGTCCGTTCATCGCGGTGAACACCGCAGCCCTGAACGACCAACTGCTCGAAAGCGAGCTGTTCGGTCATGAGCGCGGGGCTTTCACCGGCGCGGACCGCCAACGGCAGGGACGCTTCGAACTTGCGGACGGGGGAACGATCTTCCTCGATGAGATCGGAGACATCTCGCCGGCGACACAGGTGAAACTCTTGCGCGTGCTTCAGGAACATGAACTTGTTCGCGTGGGAGGATCAGAAACGATCACAGTGGACGTTCGCGTGGTGGCGGCGACCAATCGTGACCTGGAGGCGGCGATTCGGAGCGGTACGTTTCGAGAGGATCTGTATTACAGGCTCAACGTCGTTTCGGTCGAGATCCCTCCGTTGCGCAAGCGGCGGGAGGATGTACCCGCCCTGCTCGACCATTTTCTCGCGACGTATGCGAAGGAGAACAAGCGCAAAGGTCTGGCCTTCTCGCGCGAGGCGTGGGAGCAGTTGCTGCGGTATGATTATCCCGGAAACGTGCGCGAGCTGCAGAACATCGTTCAGCGCTCCGTGATCCTTTCGCGCGAGGAACAGATCACGGTGAATGACCTCCCGCAGGCTGTCCGGACGCTGGCCAGCGAGGCGGTGCGAACCGAGGATGTTTCGAGCGACACATTGCCTGCCCGCGTCGACCGGCTGGAGAAGGAGATGATCTTCGAGGCGCTGCGCTTGACCGGAGGAAACCAGTCGAAGGCGGCGGAGCGTCTGGGGTTATCGGAGAGGAATCTGCGGTATCGGCTGAAGAAATGGGGTGTAAAATAGGCGAGACTCCCGGCAGATTAAGAAGCCGGGAGTCTCGCCAGAACCGCACCCCTCTCCTTCCTCCTAGAACGCCACTACAAATCCCGCTCCCAAGCGGTGCGCCCCCAGCGTCGCGTTGTACGTGTATTCCCCCACCAATCGCATATTCCGTCCAAGCATGTAGTTTGCATTCGCCGTCACAGACTCGTACTCCAACCCCGGGTATTCCGATTTTACCCAATTGTACAGCAGAACCCCGTACCAGTCGCTTCGGTCGCCACCCGGAGAGTACACCAATTCCGCGAACGCCCCCTCCGTCTTCTTCTTATTCTCCAAGACCGTGAAGTCCGGACGGTCGTCGCTCCGCATCACGTACTGCAGGTTCAATTCGAGCGGCTCGAAGCTGAGCGTGAGATCCGGTCCATAGATGGCGGTGGCATTGACCGAAGTATCCCGGTCTTCGCTCCCGCTGTATCCGAACACGCCGATTCGAAGATGCTCACCAACATCCTGCGAGAGCCGCAGCATGAAGTTCTTGTTGGCGTCGTTATCGAACATGCCCTGGTCCGATTCCCCGATACCATTCCCATTCAGGACTTCAACGATGATATCCGTCTTCGTCGGAAGACTGTACGTCAGCATCAGCCCTCGGTCATACGTCAGTCCCGCTCGGGAGTCACCCACGTCCGTATTGTAGATCGAGTAATCCTCCTTCGTCAGACGCAATTCCCGCTTGAAGAGCGGATCGGATACCTGGAACTGCCCCGCATACAGATCGAGATCCTGCCCGAACAAATCGTTGAACATCACGAAGGCGTCCTCCAATCCGACGACCTCGCCGCGTTCATTCATGAGAAAGTACATGTAGTAGCTCACGGTCTTCGTCACGAGACCTCCAGAAAGGATCTTTGCGACCCACGGCATCTGGACGTCCGTGCGTGACGTTC
>JBFYQI010000398.1:0-4172 GCA_041302875.1 Ignavibacteria bacterium | reverse complement strand
CGAACAGCGTGCGGTTAACGAGAAGAAGGAGGATCGAGAGAGGAGGGTGGTCGATGAATCCCCAGTCGAGGTGCTCGGTACTCACGATATAGTAGAGCTCATCGCGAAAGTAGCCGTACTGACCAAGCGCATTCAAAACGAGATGAAGAACCGTGACAGCCGAGGCAATGATGAGCGGAGTTCGCATATATCGTATCCTATCAACTCTTCTTTCTTTGCGTTCTCTCTTTTCTTCTCTGCGGTCTTTGCGCGCAACTCCTCTAACGCAGTCTATCCAGAGAAAAGGAAAAACAATGGCCCATCCGGCGCGTCAGCGATCGCTTCGCGAACCGTATCGTCCGGAGCAAGCATCTCTTCTACGAAAACCAACCCCGATTGCTTCAACACGGCGATCCGGTCAGCCATGTCCGGCTCAAAAAAGGCGACCGATGGATTCCGGAAGGCGTGAGGACAGATCCCCCGCTGATAAATGCCGATCGTTGTGCGCGCGTCCTTCATGGTGACCCACGGCGCGATCTCATGTTGATACGTGACGACAAATCCCAGCGTTTCCCAGAATGCGATCGTGGCCGCAAGGTCGTCGGCTTCAAGACTGAATTCGCCGAAACGACCGCAGTGGCTCACGGGAAGGCCGGTCGGACGATAGACATGTGCAGGATCGGTGCCGATCAGCCAGACCGCAACGCCGTTCGGATCACGGACGAGCGCATGGAGGAATCCGTCATTGCGCAGTTGGACGTCGTAGCCCGCGCGGGTGAGCAGCAACGTACGCGTCTCAACATCCGCAACGAAGTATGTAAGCGCTGTCACACCGCTCCCGTCCTCCGCAAGCGAGATGAGGACCTGCTCATCGGTCACGTGTGCCCAGCGGAACGGCTGCGTCCCCTCGGAGACGACACGAAATCCGAGAAGGCGATAGAATGCCAGCGCGATCCCCACATCCCGCACCGACACCGATAATTGAAACGCCATATCCGCCATTCGCAATCCCCAATCCCTATCCCCCAACTTAACAAATCCCTTCCTCAATCAAAACCCACCCAGTTTGACTCACGACAGAGAGAGGAGTATCTTCCTTTCAATCCCCAATCTGCAATCAATAATCACCAATGCCATGTTTTCCTTCCGCTCCGTCTTGTTCGATCTCGGCAACGTGCTTGTCCATGTGGACATCAACATGTTTTGGAAATCGTTGGGATTTCCGAGCGCGGAGGCCATTGCGCCGGTTGTTCCGGAGGTCAGGCGATGGGCGATGGAATATGAGAGGGGTGCGATCGGAACGGAGCGGTTCCTTGTGCATCTTCAGGAGACGATGGGACCCAGCTACTCGATGCATCAATTGCGTGAAGCGTTTCAGAGCATCATCTGCCATCCGATCGAGGGAATGGAGGAGATCGTTGACGCGGTGAGCCGCTCGCATCACACGGCGCTCGTGAGCAATACGAATGAGATCCATCACCTCATCAGCAATGCGACGGTCCCCGCGCTCGGATCGTTGCCGGTGCACTACGTCTCGTACGAGATCAAAGCGATGAAACCGAACAGTGCGTTCTACGATGCTGTTCTTGCTGGTGAATCGGTTCCTGCCGACTCGATCGTGTTCATCGATGATTTGCCGGAGAATGTCGAAGGAGCGAGGAAGGCGGGGATGCACGGGATCCTGTTCACCGGATGTGAAGCATTGAGCGACCAACTACGGAGTCTGGGAGCTCTTGTCAAATGATGACTCGCACAGGAGTCGCCGGATGGCTTCTTGTGTTGTCGCTGCTGGTCGTCCACGTTGCCGCAGCGCAGCGCCTGCTGATCGTCTCGGATACGCAAAAGCCGCTCTGGATTGAGACGTTACAGGTGAAGGCGGATGAGAATGAGGATGCAACTCGGCGAATCCTCAAGGCGATCGCGGCGGATTCGACAGCAGACGCACTGATTCATCTGGGAGACATCACTGCGCTCAGCGGACTGGATCGCGAATGGTCGCTCATCGACGAAGCGTTGAGAGAGATTCGCGTTCCCATCCTCTATACGCGCGGGAACCATGACTATTTGCCGATCCGGTCATGGGCGGACGAGAAGATCCGCGAGCGACTTGGCCCTGATGCCGGAAAGCGAAACATCTGGCGGTTCGGAGCGTTGGCGATCCTGCTCTTCGATTCGAACGATGGGAAGTTGTCAGCCGATGAGAACCGGGAGCAGGAACGATGGTTCGATTCGACGCTGACGTCGCTGGATGAAGACGAGTCCATTCGATGGGTCGTCGCGGGATGTCATCATTCTCCCTACACGAACAGCACGATCATCGCTCCGAGCGAGCATGTGCGCGAGCGCTATATTCCGTCATTCGTCATCCATGCGAAGACGACGCTTTTCATCAGCGGTCACGCGCATGCGTACGAGCGGTTTGAAGAGGATGGGAAGACCTTCCTGGTGCTCGGCGGCGGGGGAGGACTACGACAGCCATTGTTGACCGGCAATCAGCAGCGATGGGCCGACAAGACGGCGGCGGGGACAGAACTGCGGCCGTTTCATTACGCCGTGATCGAGATTGTGGGAGAGGAACTGCGCGCGCGCGTCTTCGCGCTGCGCGATGATCGCACTGGGTTTGATGTGGCCTTCACTTGCCACCTCTTTTGACTTTTGCCTTATGACTTCTCCTCTCCGCTCAAAGCTCCCGGCTCTCTGCTCTGTGCTCTAGGCTCCAGGCTCTGTGCTCTCGGCTCTTCTCCCTTTCCCCGCTTCCCCGCTTCCTCACTTTACACTTTCCTCGCTCCGATCCCCGGCCGATCCATCAACGTCACTTTTCCGTCGATGACCTTCGTCCCGTCGTAGATGTCGTTCTTGATGAGCAATGCACCGTCGAGGTCGGCCCAGTCCACCATTGGCGAGAGATGGGATGCAGCAGAAATCGCGCAGGACGTTTCAGTCATGCATCCGAGCATCACCTTCATTCCGAGCGCTCGTGCAAGCACGACCATCTTGTGGGCTTCCCGCATGCCGGTGCATTTCATCAGCTTGATGTTGATTCCATGATACACGCCGTGTGCCTTCTTTACATCCTCCAAGCGCTGAACGCCTTCGTCTCCGATGATGGGCAGCGGTGAACGCTCGGTGAGCCATGCGAGGTCGTCGATCTGCGTCTTCGGCATCGGCTGCTCGACCATGACAATGTTCTTCTCCTTGAGCCAGTGGATCATGTCGAGCGCCTGCTGCTTCTCCTTCCATCCCTGATTCACGTCGCTTGTGATGGGGACGTTTGTGACCGACCGGATCGTCTCGATCATCTCCTTGTCGTTCTCGCGTCCGAGTTTGACCTTCAGTACCTTGAACTCCGCCGCCTCCTTCGTCTTCTGCCGCACGACCTCCGCTGTGTCGATGCCGATCGTGAACGAAGTGTACGGGGTCTCCGCCTTGTTGAATCCCCAAATGTTGTACCATGGCTGATTCAGCAGCTTCCCGACAAGGTCATGAAGAGCGATGTCGATCGAGGCTTTTGCCGCTGGATTTCCCGGAGCGATCGCATCAATGTCCGCAAGGATCGTTTCGAGCTCGAAGGGATTCTCGTACTTCCCCATATCGACCCTAGCAAGGAACGCCTGCACGGATTCATGCGACTCTCCAAGATACGGCGGCATAGACGCTTCACCGTATCCCGTTACGCCGTTGTATTCGATCTCCGTCAGAACAACCGGCGTGGTTGTCCGGGAACTGACAGCGACCGTGAAGACGTGCTTCAGCTCGAGGGTGTAGGGACGATAGCGAAGGACCATCTTTCCGCTGCGGATGTTCTGCGGAACGTTGCTGGCGATGGCTCCATAGGGATTCGCTGCAACGACCGCGGTTGCGGCGGCCGTGGTCTTGAGGAAATTGCGTCGATTCAGGTCCATGGTGAGGGCTTTCAGTGGTGTGAGGGGAATGACGGCGTAAACTATGGAAGGATGTAAGAAGATTCAACATGTCCCAACGCACATTTCCGCCTTCTGTTCCCTCTTTTTCCTCCGTTTTCGCAACTTCCACTTGACTTTCACTCGGTTTTGCCTAAATTGCATAACCATTAGTGGGGAAAAGTGGGGAAAACTTTCCCAAAGATATGTCTTCGTTCAAAGGCCGACATACATACGCTGTCGACGACAAAGGACGCATCGCGATTCCGCTGAAATTGCGGAAGAACATCGCTG
>JBFYQI010000369.1:0-4568 GCA_041302875.1 Ignavibacteria bacterium | reverse complement strand
GGGATTAATCCGGGGTTTTATCCGGGACAAATCTGTGAGGATAGGGAGATCCTTCGACCCAGCATGCGGCGCAGGGGCAGGCAAGCTCAGGACGCGTGGGTGAGTGTGCGGGTGTGCGGGTGGAATGAATACCACCGATTCACACGAGATTCTCACAGACAATTGTCGAGCGTATCTGTGAAAATCAGTGTCAATCAGTGGAGTTCTTTCGAACTGCGAAAACCTGCCACTGATTTGCACGAGTTTCACACAGATGATGATAAGTGCCGAGCGTATCTGTGAAAATCAGTGTCAATCAGTGGTGATCTTTCGAACAGCAAAGACCCAACACCGATTCAGACGAGATTGTCACGGAATGAGGCGGCGCTGAGAATGCGCCTGCGTTGTGGCTCGTTTCGGGGCTTTCTTCGGTTTTCGTTTGTATTAATTTGTGGAGTCTCACTCCACACTTTTACAGGACGATTTCGATGTCCCCTGCGAACTGGTCGATTCGCATCTACCAGAACGACATCGGGGAGCTGTTCGAGAATTTCGTCGTGATGGAGCGGTTCAAGTACTGCGCGTATCGGGAGCGGCCGGCGGAGGCGTACTTCTGGCGGACGTACGACGGTCAGGAGATCGACCTGATCGAAGAGCGGAACGGGGCGCTTACAGCATTCGAGGTCAAGTGGTCTGAGCGTGCGAAGCACAAAGTGCCACCGGCCTGGAAGGCAACCTATCCGCGCGCCTCGGTGGTCTGGATCGATCCGAAGAATGTTCTGTCATTCCTGCTGGATGGAACTGTACCGAAGTGAATCGGGATGCCTGATGTGAATATCGGATGGGGAAGAGGACTGCCACTGATTCATACGAGATTGTCACAGACAATTGTCGAGCGTATCTGCGAAGATCTGTGTCAATCAGTGGTCAATGTCTCGACTCCCGGATCAGCGACCGGAGGACGCGCATGTTTTCTACATCTTCCCGCAGGTCTTCTCCCTTGTCCGTTTCGAGGATCTTTGGGACGGCAACGAATCGCGGATCGTTCATGATGTGCGCGAATCCCTGCGTTCCGATCTTCCCCTTCCCGATGTGCTCGTGCCGGTCGATGCGCGATCCGAGCTCGCGTTTGGAATCGTTCATGTGGAACGCCGCCAGTCGGCCCAGTCCGATCACGGCGTCGAACTCGGCGAACGTCCGCTCGTATCCCTCCTCCGCGACGATGTCGTACCCCGCGGCGAAGATGTGACAGGTGTCGACGCAGACGGCCATCCGGTCCCGTTCCTCCACCAGGTCGATGATCGCGCGGAGCTGCTCGAACCGGTATCCGATCGACGTTCCCTGCCCCGCCGTCGTCTCCAGCACGCTCTTCACCCGATACCCGCGGGTCTGCTCGTGCAGCAGATCGATGGATTCGGCGATCCGCTTGATCCCCTCCTCCTCTCCCTGGCCCAGATGCGACCCGGGATGGAAGTTCAGGAAGTCCACACCGAGCCGCTCGCAGCGGTCGAGCTCCTCCCGCAACGTCTCGCGGGACTTGCGGAGGATCTCCGGATTGGTGGCGCAGAGGTTGATGAGATACGTGTCGTGGGCCATCACCGGACCGATGCTTGATTTCGCCTTCCGCTCTTTGTACGTTAGAACGTCCTCGTCCTTCAGCGGCACGCCCTTCCACTGATTGTTGTTCTTGACGAAGATCTGCATCGTCGTGCATCCGATGGATTCTCCCCGCTCAATGGCGCGATAGACGCCGCCGGCGATGGACATGTGGGAACCGAGAAGGAGAGAAGCAGTCATCAGTGATCAGTAATCAGTGGTCAGTGGATAACAACTATGAAGATACTACGTGATCATGTTGGAAAGCAACTGATTCGAAAAGGAGTTGCCCTTACTATCATCTCGTTATCAACGGTCTGGGCTCAGCAGCGCGGGCTTCTTCCTGAGGATGAAACGCTCTCGCGGGACTTGCTCGCGATCGTGAAGGACCTTGGTCTTGATGGCTCGTTCGATTGCGGGGAGGATGGGATGGAACAGATCTCCCTGGCAGTGATCGATCTGAATCGGACGCATCCGAAGATCGGCGGCGTCTCGATGGACAACTTCATCTATCCCGCGTCGGTTTACAAAATGTACGTCGCAGCTGAGGTGCTTCGGCAGGCATCTCTTGCGAAGTTCTCGCTCACGTCGCAGATCGTTGTGCGGTCTCCGAACGATGTTGATCGGTCGACGGAAATCCGCTGGGATCCCCGTCCACTTCTCCGAGACGGCGACACGGTGACCGTCGGCTACCTGCTCGACCTGATGATCACCCGGAGCGACAATTCTGCGGCGAACTGCCTCATCGATCTCGCCCGGCGGGAGAATATCAACGCCTTCATGCATGCCAACGGATGGCTGGGGAGCGAGGTCACGCGGAAATTCCTTCGGCGGAAGTTCGAGGATGCAGGCTATGATACGATCCGCGGGACCGAAACCTGTGCCCGCCATGCGGTGGAATTTCTGTATAAGACCCAAACCGGACAACTTGCCAACACGTGGACGAGCGGACAGCTGAAGTCGTACCTCATGCGGCAACTGGACACGACGAAGTTGACGACCGGACTTCCATCGAACGCATTGTTCAGCCACAAGACCGGCTGGTTCTCCACATGGACCCACGACGTGGGAATTGTAGAGGACAACGTCGCCCGGTATGTCGTCGCATGCTTCCTCCCGTTGCGCGAAGAAGCGGCGCTGGATAAGATGAGAAATCTCGCGTATCGTATCCATGCCCTATTGAGCACGCGCCCATCACGCTAACGAAAGAAACGCCCCTTGGCTCATTCGCATATTCTGATCGGACTTCTGTCCGGAACATCCGCGGACGGCATCGACGCTGTTCTTATTCGCATCAACGGGATCGGCACCGAGACGCGGATCAAACAGCTCGCATTCACCACGGTTCCCTATCCCCCCGGATTAAAAGAACACATTCTGCGGAATTCGCTCCCCGGAGCATCCTCTGTCGATGAGATCTGCCGGCTGAACGCATTGCTCGCGCATCTGTTCGCCGATGCAGCCGCGAAGGTGGCCCGCAAGAGAAAGATGCCGCTTCACAAGGTCGACCTCATCGGATCGCATGGACAGACGGTGCATCATCTGCCGCATCCCGAGCGGTATTTCGGGAAGACGATCCGTTCCACACTGCAGATCGGTGATCCCGCGATGATCGCGGCGCTGACCGGCGTTCCGACGATCGGGAATTTCCGGGCGGCTGATGTTGCGCTGGGGGGACAAGGAGCGCCGCTGGTTCCATTTCTTGATTACGTTCTTTTCCGGTCAACGAAGAAGAGTCGGCTGCTGCTCAACCTCGGCGGGATCGCGAACATCACGGTGCTGCCGAAGGATGCAGAGCTGGACAACGTGCGCGCATTCGATACGGGTCCGGCGAACATGGTCATCGATGCGCTGATGAATGAACTGTATCGTCAACCGTTCGATTCGAAGGGAGAGGTTGCAGGTGCGGGAATGGTGGCGCTCGATCTGCTCAACTGGATGATGCAGCATCGCTACTTCAAGCGGCCTCTTCCGAAATCGACTGGGCGGGAAGAGTTCGGCGCGTCGTTCGTCAAGCAGATCCTTCGCCGGGCGAAACACCATGCACCGGCGGATGTGATCGCAACGGCGACCGAATTCACCGCGCTAAGCGTGTATGAACAATATGTCCGGTTCGTCCGCAAGCGCGCGCCGGTCGATGAGGTCTTCGTCAGCGGCGGCGGTGTACACAATCGCACGCTCATGGAGGGATTGGCGCGGCATTTTCATCCGGTGCCGGTGAAGCGGGTTGAGCAATTGGGATTCTCTTCGGACGCAAAAGAAGCGGTGCTCTTTGCTGTATTGGCGCACGAAACGCTGCATGGCGCGCCGTCGAACGTTCCATCGGTAACCGGCGCATCGCGTCCTGCGATCCTCGGTGTCTTTGCGGGATAGGAGAGAAAGGGCGGCATGCGTCGGGAAAAGCTCATCATCATCTTTGCGGTCTTGTTGGATGTCATCGGCTTCGGGATCGTTATTCCGATCCTCCCGTTCTATGTGACGGAATTCGGCGTTTCAGCTCTCACGGTGACGATCCTGTTCTCGACCTTTTCATTCTTCGCATTCCTGAGTTCGCCGCTGCTCGGCGCGTTGTCCGATCGTTTCGGCCGGCGCCCGGTCCTCATCGCATGCATCATCAGCACCGCGGTCGGATGGTTTGTGTTCGCCAGCGCGAAGACCGTTTGGATGCTGTTTCTCGGACGGATCATCGACGGCATGGCGGCAGGGAATTTCACGACGGCGCAGAGTGCGATGGTCGATATCTCAGCCGACGAGAAGGAACGGACCGCGAATCTCGGTTTGGTCGGAGCGGTGTTTGGCGTGGGATTTCTTCTGGGACCGCTGGTCGGCGGCGTGCTCAGCAACGTCTCGCACTCGTTCCCATTCATGTTCGCGGGCATTCTTGCTTCGGTCAATGCGGTGATCGCGTTCTTCTTCTTCCCGGAAACGAACAAGCGCATGAACCGGGAGCAGCCGCTCAGCTTCAACCCGCTTCGGCCGCTGGCACTTGCGGC
>JBFYQI010000328.1:0-2565 GCA_041302875.1 Ignavibacteria bacterium | reverse complement strand
ACGATCACATGCGGATCACCGCTCAGGAGCGCGCTGGTCGCCCGCAGCCGAAGCCGGTCGATCTCGTCGTTCGTGGACGCATCCTTGGCGATATAGGTGTCCGAGCTGGGGACGTACGCTTCCGGCTGGTAGTAATCGTAGTAGCTGATGAAGAACTCGACGCGATTCTTCGGGAAGAAGGTCTTGAACTCCGCATACAACTGTGCGGCGAGGGTCTTGTTATGCGACAGCACAAGCACCGGCCGATGCGACTGTGCGATGACGTTGGAAACGGTGAACGTCTTGCCGCTGCCGGTCACCCCCAGCAAGGTCTGATGGCGATCACCGCGCTCGAGCCCCTCGACGAGTTGTCGGATGGCATCGGGCTGGTCGCCGGAAGGAGAGAAACCGGAAGCAAGAACGTAGGACATGGGGTTGGAGAGAGCGCGAGTGTGTGTGGATTGATGCTGGGTGATTTGCAATTTGTGATTTGTGATTATTGATTATTGAATGTTGGCTACAGATTGTTGATTGGTCAGGAGCGTGATTTTGCGGTCTGACGCGAGGCAACGAAGATTTTCAACAGCTGAGAGAACTCGTCGATCAACGGGTGCGCCACGCCCGAATCCAGCTTTCCGGCATCGACCAACATCTCGAGCCAGAACATGGATTCATCCGCCTCTTCGATCACGATGTTCAGTTTGTTGATGAAATCGGGACGCGATTTGGCCCGACAGACAGCGCGGTAGTTCGCCGCAGTGGAGGTGGCAGATCTGATCAATTGCTTCGTCATCACATCCGAGACACGATCAATGGTCAATCGTTCAATCGCAGAAATCACATCAAGCGCGGCCTTTCGCGAACGGCGCTTCAGATCATTCGGCCCCATGTCCCTTCCTCCCCCAAGGAAACAATCTGTGATTCATCGAACAATCTTATACGGAGAACGCGTTACAGAATCAAGTTCGCGAGTTGACAAATCGTCTGCATCTATTGGCACGTGGCTTTGGCATCCGATCAATCACTAATCGCAAATCGCCAATCAACGATCCGCTCGGTTCCCTCTTTTCTATTCCTTTCCCCCCGTCCTGGCCACATTCAAAAACGCGTCTCGGACGAATTCGGCGGCGTTGGCGTTGAAGACCTCGGGGACCGCCTTCTTGAATTGGTCGTAGGTGAAGGGGGCTCCCCCGGCGGAGATGGTCAGGTTCGGGTTCACGATGATGGCCCGGGTCGCTCCGCCGCATTTGAGAATGACGCTCGCTTTGATGTTCGGGAAGCTGGTCTCGATCGTCGGGGTCACGGTGATGGGAACGCCGAGCACCTTCAGGTCTTCCGGCGTTTCCGCACCGGCATCGACGTTATGCGTTTTGAGGAACAGAAGACATTCCTGGATGGCGTGCCGCCCGGCGACAGCGAGCTCGTTTGCCACGGTCGTCAGCTTCTCCCGTTCCTGGGTGAACTTCGTCCATTCCTGAAGCGTGGACGCAAGGATCTTCTTGGTCGGTTCTGAGATCGGCATATGTGAATTCCTTTCGATGAGGGTCTTTGGGGGGAGCCGTTGAGTATTTGAGCCTATGAGCCCATGAGTATTTGAGCATTTGAGTCCAAAGCCTATGAGTCTATGAGCCCTTGAGCCTTTGAGCAAGGACATCGATGCTTTGCTCGCGGCGCACCGGCTCAGTGACTCACAGGCTCATTGGCTCTGTGCTCTTACTTTAATGTACCCTTCCCTTCGTCCTTCCGCAATCTCCTTCCCTCCTGCTTGCCTTCTGCGCTCTTCTTCTGTATACTCTTCCCATGCGATCATCTCTCGTCCTGTTCGTCCTGCTGCTGGCCGGTTGCGCCGATCGTGATGCGACACCGCCGGAAGATCTGAAGCGCCTTGCCGACGCACATATCGCCGTCATGC
The DNA here is from genome assembly GCA_041302875.1 of Ignavibacteria bacterium. Taxonomy (GTDB): domain Bacteria; phylum Bacteroidota; class Ignavibacteria; order UBA10030; family UBA10030; genus JAKAJH01. The sequence goes on along the minus strand of JBFYQI010000328.1, from coordinate 674 downwards.
GGTTCAAGGCAAACGTGAGCGGGAACGATTCGAGTGAAGTGGCTCAGGGCATCGCGGATTCTCTCGAGGCGTATGGCTTTTCCGCGGAAACATTCGAACGCGAACTGCTGTCGCTGGCCGATTCTCCCGGCCGCCTGCGTCAATTCAACGATCTCATCACCGCGCGGACGAAGTAATCCGCCGGTCCCCGCTTGACACGATTCAAAGAATTCGCTATGTTCCATACGACAAATTTGTCGCTTTTATCATCGAGGCGACGCCACAATTGTCGTCCCCATGGAGACCGCGATGCGTACCACCATCGCCCAGCGAATCCGTGAAGCACGATTACTGAAGCAACTCGATCAGGCCGAGCTCGCGGCAAAGATCGATGTTGCGACACGAACCGTCCAGCGCTGGGAAAAGGGAGAACAGGTTCCCGACAGCAACTTTCTGATGCGGATCGCCAAAGGGACCGGCGTGATCCCCCACTGGCTACTCACGGGCGAAGGGGAGATGTTCCCTGCTCCCGGCAAACAGCACAATGTCCTCCCCATCGCCACATCACGGTACCGAAAGGTCCGACTCATCTCCCTCCCGCTTCTCGCCTCGGTGCCCGGAGGCGTTCCCAATCTGATCTTCCATCCGGACCATGTCGAACGGTTCATCACGGTCGACGATGTCCGTGATCCGAA
>JBFYQI010000306.1:0-13716 GCA_041302875.1 Ignavibacteria bacterium | reverse complement strand
TGGATTCGGCCTTCGACATAGATGCGGCTCCCCTTCTTCAGATATTCACCGCAGATCTCCGCGAGCTTCCGCCATGCAACAATGTTATGCCACTCGGTCCGTTCCTGTTGATTCCCCTGCTGATCCTTCCACGACTCTGACGTTGCGAGCGAAAAGGTCGCCTTGGCGATCCCCCCCGTCGTGTACCGCACTTCCGGGTCTTGGCCGATGTTTCCGATCAGGATCACCTTGTTGATGCTTCGTGATGCCATGTGCTTCTTCTCCTCAAAATGAAAGACAAACGGGGCACCTGCGCACGTGCGACGGATTCCCCGGGTCCATCGCTCAGTGAACACTGCGACTGGAGCAGACGATGACCTCGGATGGCGTCAAGAAGAACACCTCCCCTTGCAGGAAGGAAACGTCCCTGAGTTCACTCGGCCGCAAAGACCAGAACACCTCCTCAAACGAGTTCGTCGAGATGGCCGATCCCGCGGGATCAAACCATAGGAACCCCCGCGTCGTAACTGCGCATCCGCCTCGTTCCGTGAAGTGAAATCCGCTCGCTGAATCAAGCCAATCATGCTGTACCACGCGCAATTCGGTACCAAATGCATCAAGGAGTCGGATCGCGCCCCGCTCCAATATGGCGATCTGCCCGTTCGCAGCGACTGAGATGTCGACCGGATCTGCCAGCGGGCGGCTGGTCGCACGGGCAGGAATGAACGACTCGTCGAATCGACCGGCAGCACTGAACTTGACAAGGCGCCGGTTTTCTCCATCCAGGATCAACCGGTCGCCAAATGGCGTGATCGCGATTCCGGCCGGATAGCCGAAGCGCGCTGCAGGCTCGACGGTGTCTCGTGTCGACAAGACGGAGGTAGGAGCGAGACGACGGTCGAATCGCTGGATCCGGTGGTTGTTCCGGTCGGCGACATCGATCGCGATGCCGTCCGTTGCGACGCCGGCGATGCCGTCGAAGGAACCCTCACCCCAACCGAATCCGCCGGCAGCCCGGAGCACCTCACCGGTAGGAGCAAGCAGTATGACGCGCTCGGAGCCGGCATCCACGACCAGCAACTCCCCGGATGCCAGCACTTCAAACCGGACGGCGTTCGTAAACGCTCCCAGCCGGCGATCCTCCACCAGCGCAGAGTCCGAGACCGGAAAGCATGCATTCCCGATGAATGCGAGGAATGCTAACGCAGGTAGCGCTCCCATCCCTCATCCAGAAGTTCACCGCGCTTGGTGGAATGGACGAGCACGTAGTCTCCAAATCCCGTCCTGTCGATTAATGCGAATATGACCCCGTTCTCCAATTGATAGTAATTCCAGATCTCGTAGGGTTTTCGGTCTTCGGAACTGGGGAACCGCTGGATCTCGTCGGGTTCACCATACAGGATGAAGACTCGACCCCGATCGGATTGCCAACCGGGTTTGGACATGGCGCGGTAGCGCTCGTTGGCCGTACGAACGCGCATCATGTAGAGCGCACGCGTCATATCGATGAATCCTCTCCGTCCGTTCTCGACATCCGTCCAGAACGCAGCAAGGAATTCCCGCTTCGCATCGGGGGTACTCAGATTCTCGTACAACGTCCGGTCCTGCGTGTTGGTCAGGTACTGCGCAACCCGGAATTCTTCGTCCAGGTCTTCAGCCGTCATCCCGGCCAGTTCCGCGGCCCGCGCTGATGTCGGAGACGCCGTCTCCTGGGGAAGCTGGGGATTCGAGATGAACATCGGCTTCTCGCTCCGCGCGATCAAGGTGCCCAACGTGTCCGAGATTCGCAAGACAAAGCGGTACTTGCCGGACGGAATGCCCGTCACATTCAGCGTCGACACGTCCACGGCGTTCGTGATCGAGAAGGTCTTTTGCCGCGTACGCTCTTTCGCAACTTTGTTTCGGGCGTCGACGATCTCCATCGCCAGCACATATTTCTTTCCGACCTCAAGGTTATACAGTTCGGCATACGTGAAGACGACCGGCGCGCTGGTAGCCCCAAAATACAGGCTTGGATTGGGTATCACGAGATAGGAATTCTTATAGAACGGGTCTGTCTTCTCCGTCGATGATTCAATGTTCGAGCAAAGATCCACATCGCTGACCGTCGTCGCCGTCGACGCGGAGTCGATCGCAAAGGCGACCCGTCCGCTATCGCGGCGTATCGGGGAGCCCACCTCGCCCGCGTGGATATCCATGACGTAATCCCCCACAGGCACGGCGAACACCTGTTTTGAGACTAAGGCGCGCCGCATAACCACTGGAGTCGTATCCTTCACCGTGATAGGCATCCATGCACGCTGTGCGGTAACCACGGTGTCCGTACTCCGGTCTCGGATGATTGTTGTCACTTCAACCGTTCCTTTGAAGGCCTCGCCCTCCGCACGCAGCGTCACCAACGAGGGATAAACCGCAAGGAACACTTCAAGGTATCCTTCCGTGGCCGTATAGCGAAATCGGGAGTAGTCCATGTTGACGACGAACGGCGAACGCGGTACGATAACCTGCGCAGCGCTGAATTGCGCGATGAGGACCACGAGGGCGCAGAGGACACGGATGAGCTTCAAGGGAACCTCCATTGGAAACGATAAAGAATACACAAACCTCGATTGAGTTGCAAGAAATGTCATCCCTCCATGCTGGCATCGACGGATAGGATGTCTCATTGTGACGAGCAAACAGAACCCGCAATCACTCTGCTGTCAACAGGCTGGCCAGTAATCGATGACCTCCTTCAGAGACCGCCGTCAACAGCGGTGTGAGATACAAGGAACTAGCGATCACTCGTCCCTCGCCCACGGTCGCCGCAACGGCCAGGGTCTCTCCCGAAGCCATCTTCACCAGCACGCGAGGCGTGAGCCCCGGGCTCGCCTTCACGGTGCCGAAGCCGCGTGGCGTCGACCATCCATTCCAGTCCTGCCCTGTCATCTGAACATGCGCATCCTTCGTCTGCAATCCTGTGTCCATGATCGGTGTATCCGGAGTGATCGCCGCGGTCGTCATAACCCACACGGAGTCCTTCCCCTGACGCAGGAGTGTTGAGCGTCCTGAAACATTAAGATAGACCGCACGTCCCCCGCGACCGATCCACTCTGCCACTGCGCTTGAGGGCCGGAAGTCTTTCAGTCCTGATACATCGACTACCAGCACATCGACCGAATCGAGATCCTTCGATACCACTGTTTCGGCGACGACAGGGGGAGAAACCAACACTCGCGCAAGGCTCCGTTCGAGCGAACGATTCGGCGAACTGAGCAAGAATACCTTCAACGGGATGCGATGGGTGAACGGGATCACCCGCCCTTCGAAGGACTCCACGACCTTCGAACCGCTTTTCAAGTCTGCCCTATGCACTTGGACGGATTCCGGCATGGTCCAAGCCAGTCGTACCGTATCGCGTCGCCAGGAATCTTTTCCTCCAGTCATGAATGTCCTCGAGATCCCGCCAACGACGGAGTCGCTGACAAAGAATGACCCTTCAACCGCATCTCGGGAATAGTTCCATCCTTCAACGACGAGAGGCTCGTTTTCGGTCGCCGCAACGATAGGGTTCAACGCATAGGCTGAATGTCTCGGTGCAAAGCCGAGCTGAAATTCCTTCGTTTCAATGAAGCTCCTGAACGGTTCGTTGGATTTATACAAAAAGCTGACCCGGAAAGGGTCCCGGAGCGAGGTGCGGGTGAGGCCATGGACCGCAACAGGATTGCTATACTCGTTCCGATCAGGGGAGATGATCTCGAACGTCGTGTCTCGCAAGAGGTCGAAGCTGCGATTGACGGTCAGATTGATGATCCATCGATCTCCGGGTTCAAGCTGAAAGTACGCCTGCAGTGTCCCCGATTTCAGAAGGGCCGGAACGCCTCGCACACGCAGATACATCACCTGCCGGTCCGTTAGCAGGCTCTCCGACAACGTCACATGGAGCCTGGCTCCGGATAGCAGGTAGCTCAGATGGTCGAACGAGCCTTTCCACGAAACGAACAGCCGGCGGTCCTCGACCGTGAATCGATCCAACCCCTGAGCCATCTGGCGAGACATGGCACTCAGGACCTTATGCACGTTCGCCGCCGCATTTCGATTTCTTGAGCGGATCGCACCAAGCGCATCATCGACAAGGCGTTTGACCGACTTCATCTCTGCAGAAGCCGGCATCGGTTTGGGCCAGAATGCCGCAGATGCTGAAGTCTTTCCTTTCGGTGCGATCCAGACATATCGTCCACGGGGCACGTCGACATTTGGGAACGCGATGGAGGGATACGCCAATGAATGGGCCGTCAATTCGTCGCTGTTCCGATGCTTCGCCGGGACGACCCAGCCGGTCGTTTGTCCCGTGTCTGCCGCGACAAAATGAATATTCCAGAAGGCTGCACGACCTGGATGCGATCTGCCCTCTTCCGTTCGCTGCGAGACGCTGTCGAGGGCCATCGAGATCGAACGGAGCAGATAGTGCACCGTACGAGATGACTCAGACTTCCATACACGATCTCGCGCCACGGCGATGATTGTCGGGCGTACCGATCGCACAATCGAGACCAACTCCCGTACTATTGACTCAGATGAGTCTGCGTTTGTTGTTTGCACGCCAGCCCAAAGTCGGTCCGGCACATTCAGGAAGTATGTATTTCCCATCGTGCGCGCAAGCGCCCATGCAGACTCTTTCCGTTCGGCCTCGGTTGTTCGTTGCGACCACTCTTCTCCGCGGATCGGGAGCGACTCGCCGTTGGTCACAAAGAGAACTGACGTCCGATATCCCTCGACGAATCGCAAATACCGCATCGACGGGATATCTTCTGCTCCAGGGCGCGGAACGATCCAGAGCACATGACCGCCGTGAGCGGCAAGTCTGATTTGATCATCGAGCTCCGCTCCTGTCTGAGGAAGAGTCTGCCCGAAAGCGACGGTGATCGGCAGAACCTGGGAGAGAAAAAGGACTGTATTGCGGACCCATCGCCAACGGCGTAATGCGATCATGAAACTCATCCTTTCCACAAAAAAAATGGGGGCTGAACCTATTCGGCCAGCCCCCAAGCAATCTATGATCTCTCGTGCGGCTTAGAAGCCGAGGGAGATCGTGAAGACGTTGCTGCCATCGAAGTACTCGATGCTGCGGTAGGCATAATCCAGCCGCGCCACCGCACCGCCGAGGTCGAGTTGCACACCCACACCGGCGGTGAAGCCGTACAGGTACGACGCGTTGCCCGCCGCATCATCTTGCGCATCCGCCGCAAGCGTGTAGCCGCCACGGACGAACACCAGGTCGTTGAATGCATACTCAGCCGCGACCTTGTACTCGTCGTCCGAGAAGTTGTTGTTCTGGAAGTTGCCCATGACCGCAACGGCATTCTTCTCGTTCAATCGTGCCCGATACGATACGCCCAATTCGATCGCCGTCGGCAGATCGAATGCAGTCGTATTGATCTTGTACGAGTTCGGGAAGGAGTTCCGCTCGGCGTCGTTGAGCGTGCCGGGGCGGACCAGGTTGGAGCCATCATACTTCATCTGGCCGCCGACGTTCTTCACAACGATGCCAAGGTTCAGTCCCTGGAGACCCAGACCCTGATACTGAATACCAAAGTCAAAGGCCAACCCGGAGGCCGAGGTGCTCATGATCGACTCGTTGATGATCGTCATCGTTCCACCGACGGAAACGCGATCGTTCAACATGGTCGAGTAGCTGAGCCCGATGTTCACGTAGGTCGGGGAGTAGAGTTCTCCGGTTCCATCCGGGAACAGTTCGGTGGTCACCGGGATATCACCAAACCCAAGCGACTTGACGCTCAGGCCAAGTGTTCCGATGTTGCCAGCCTTTGTGGTGACAGCAGCGTAGTTGACACCGATGTCCGCGATGTAGTTCATCGTGGTAAAGGTGGCTTCAACGCTATGAGCGGAGCGTGCAATGCCCGCGGGGTTGAAGAAAAGTGCGTCCACTCCTTGTACCGAGGAGATGTTCGCACCCGCCAACGCGATACCGCGCGCGTTCGTCGGGATGAGCAGCTCCTGCGCACCGGCCGTGGCGACACGGGTCTTGTTTCCGGCGAAGACCGTCAGCGCACACAGGACCAATACGGTCACGACGAGCGCCGAACGTTTCAAAGTGAGCTTCATTCTCGTTCTCCTTATGAAATCCGTTTGCATAGTGCACCCAGGACGATTACAGCTTGTCCAGGATCTGCGCTTCGGGGATGACCGCGAGCTTCAGGATCTTGGTCTTTCCGAGATCCGGCATGTCGACGTGCGCGACGAACATACCCGCCGCGACCGGCAAACCGTAGGAATTATTCAGATCCCAGCGCAAGAACTGCGTATCATCATCCTTAACGATGGTCCGGACAAGCACACCCGCCAGAGTGAAGATGCGCACGGTTGCCTTCCTCGGGAGATGATTGAATGTGACGAACCGCAAATACTTCGACGGTTCCATGTTGTTCACACCAAAGTACGGATTCGGGAAGACGTTGACCTTTTCAACATCTTCCTTGGCGAGGTCGCTCGAACTCGTCGCTTCAAGGCCAATCGTCGAGAATGTCCAGGAATCGGTCGTGTTCAGCACCTTCGTCGAATTGATCTTCCAGACATCGCCGTCAGCGAAGGTCGCCTTGGTGGTGTCCAGAACGCGGAACCATCCGGCATACAACACGGGATGAGTCGTTGTGAAGACTCCAGAGAAGGTACTGGTTCCCGCCGTGAGGCTATACTGATCGGTCGCCGAATACGTATTATCCGAAATGAACATGTACTCGCGATCGTTCTGATAGCCGATATCCCAGATACGATTTCCACGATATCGGGTCCATGTCGAGTTCGTCGTGCTCTCGTTCATCTCGATGAAGACGAAGTCAACCTGACGCGGGCTCGCCGGGTTCGTCACGTCCCACACGGTAAACGGCTGCGGGAACAAGCCTTGGTAGACCGCTCCACCGGATGCCGTGGAGTTCACAGCGCGGCGGAAAACATACGCGTTCTGCGTGGCGGCAGAATTGAACCGGAATTCGATATCCCGGCTCACCTGCTGGGGTTCAAGGGAGCTTCCGAAGAACCAGTAGCCGACATCAAGACCGCCATGCAGCGTGGTGCCGCCCCAGTTGACGCCGTCAAAGTTGATAGCGCCTGTATACGGCGCAGACGCGATCTCAGCGCCGGCGACATAGAACGGTGTGGCATCAAGTCCAATGCGCAATCCATCAGCGACCTTGTTGTCCAGGTCAATCCCATATGCCGTGGACGCCTTCAACACCGTGTCGCCGGAGGTCACGTTCTGCACGAACCACTTCGGGTTCGCAACGTTCACACCGAGGTCGGCATTGAACACGGAATCCGTCACGATCACCCCGACCTTGTAGTTCGCCGGCTTGACCGCTTCGGGATTCACTACAGTAACTGCCAGTTCGGTCGATGCGACACCCGTGGCATGCACTGAGGGGACAACCTGATCGTATTCAGCGCCAAACCGTGCACCCGGATTCAGGGATTGCGGCACGACTCGGAACCATTCACGCGGGCTTTCCAGCGTCTTCGGAATGCCGAGCGGATTGTAGCTGTATGCCGTAACGGCGAAGTAGTACTCCCAGCCGTTGATCAGTTTGCGGCTTCGAATCTTGTCATCCGTGATGTCAAACGTGCGCCGGACGCCATTGTCGTTGCCGTTCTGCACCGGCTTGTTCAGGACAACGCCCGATGAAGCATCATAGTCCATGTCGAAGATCTTGCCGGTACCATCGACCAAGTCGAACACACCAAGTTCGACAAAACCCTCGCCGCTGACATTCCGGGCCTGATAGACTTTGTATCCCTGGAATTCGTACCCCTTGTTGATGAGAAGCTCCGTCTCGTCGGCGCGCGTCTTGTCGCTCCAATCGAGAACAACTTCGCCATCCAACTCGGCGACGCTCACGAGCGGCTTTGCCGGCGGCTGTGGCAGATCAAACAGAGCATCGAACGCTGCCTGTGCCTGATCGGAGTAGAACTTCAACACGCCGATGCTCGAAATGCGGTCACCACCTTGGCCAACAAGTGTCGCAACTACGACTTCCTGCGTGTCGTCAGCGGCCATGGTGAAAGGCCCCGTCACGAGGCAGATGCGCCGGTCGCCAGGAGGAATGTCATACCCGTCGATCCAGGCTTCCGTCGAACGCTGCGTCTGCGGATCTCCCGCAAAGAGGAACTTCGTCGGCAGTCCCGTCACCGGGTCGATGAAGTCGCCGCCGTTCGAGGCGATCTTGCCCTGGAACAGATTCCACCATCCCAAGGTGCCCGTCGTGTAGTTACCCAATCCGGGGTCACCGTACGCGCCGCCGGAATTCAGGAAGAACACGAATGCAGACATCGGGAGGTTCTCATAGTCCGCCTTGTACTTGTTGTCGAACACGGCGGTATTGCCAGGTGATGGAATGATCGGCCCCTGGAAGAAATCGTAGCCGGATGCGGGCGGTGCTTCCCCGTAGTACGAATCGCGTGCGCGGCCGTTGTACACGTATCCCAAATCCCGGGTCGTGTCGCAACCGGCAACGTCGTCACCCGAATCGCCAAGGTCCGGGTCGGACCACTGCGAGAAGAACATCGAGTCGATCACTGCACCCGACTTGTTAATGACCTTGTAGCGCGCGAAGGTCACATTGCCCAGTGCACCGACACGGTTATAGGCCCAGATCGTCCGCTGCATCTCGATGCCGATGGGGTTTGAACCGTAGATGAACGTCGTACGCGTCGCGGCGAGGTCGTTCGACACATGCCAGAGCGTCTGGTCTGCGCCGGGGACACCCGGGACGTCCACTGCGGGCTCGTAGGTACCGTTTCCATTCTTGTCTTCGAACGGTGCACCTTCTGTCGCCGGCCATTCGTTCCAATCGGAAACGTATTGGTCATAAATGTCCTGCGCCGTGATGCCACCTTCATTTCGCTGAATGAAGATGACCTCGCTCCCCTGGAGCTTCGTTTCCATTGCGGCATCAAACGCCATCGCAGGACTCACATCCGGCCGAACGCGGAACATGCGATTCGTTGCCTTTCCCGGATCGTCAGCGACGCCAACGCTCAGGATGCGTCCTGCCTGCAGACCGTGGCGATACGTCGAACCGCCCACGCGGATCTGCCGAGCATGTGCCAGAGGCATGCCGCCCCAGACCAACCCATCCTGGAACACTGCCGTGTTATTGGATCCTTTCGGCCATTCTAGACCGGAGTTGCCCGTATAGATGTTGTACGAGCCGTCTCCGTTATTGCTATAGTAGTTGAAAATATTGTTGATGAGAATCGTGCCGTACGAATCATTGGTCGCACGTTTCTGCAGGCGGTCGGTCTTGGCACCTTCCGGCTCTCCAGCCACCGCCCACGCCGTAAACGCGACCAGAAGCACGAATACGGTGAACAGCAATCGTTTCGTTACCATGCGGATATCTCCTTCGTTTGAGAACTCAGCGGTGGTTAGTACTCGATCTTCACGCCAAACCGGATCTGGCGCGGATCAGCAAAGTTGCCGGAATTCAAGCCACCGTTGAACGTCCGATACATCTGGCGATAGAGATCCGCGTCCTCGCCAAATTCCTCTGCGCGTGCACGGCCTTCGGCAATACCGAACCAGCCGTCATCCTTCGGATCACCCGTGCGCGGGAAGACGTTCGTCGCGTTTTCCATGCCCAACAGGTTGATCACATAGATATACACGTTGAGGTCGACAGGACCCAGCGTAAAGGTCTTGTCCAGCCGAGCATCGAGCTGGAAGAACCACGGGGTCGTCGAAGCACCGATCTCTTCGACCGGCGTGCGGAATCGCGGATCACCCGCGTTAGCCTGCGAGTTGAATGCCAGTCGCGTGAAGTTCGTGCCGCTGTTGAACTGCGCGAGCAGGTTCACGCCCATCTGCGAAAAGACGGGACCGCCATCGTTCTTGTCGAACCGGTAATCCAACGCGATGTTGCCGCGATGGGCCTGATTGAAGGACAACGGAACGATGTAGCGCGGCGTGAAGACGCCACCGCCAAGCGGACCACCGATCGCACCGGCCATCGCGTTCGGCGTTGAACCCGTGCCGCGCGCATCGGACAGCGTGTAGTTCACGGACGCCTGTAACCGTTCGGTTCGCCGGAGTGTGAACTTGAATTCGAGGCCCTTCGTTGTGGCGAAGTCGCCGTTCTGGTATGCGACGTAGGTCTGATGGGCTGCGCCCGGTTCAGCCGTCATGTTGACATACTGCAGCTGATCCTGGACATCCTTGTAGAACGCGGCAATATCGAACGACGCGTTGTCGCCGATCTGCTGCTGGAATCCAAACTCATACTGGGTGGTCCGCTCGGGGCGAATGCCAAAGCCGATCGGGTTCTGATAGAAGAATCCACCCTTGATGATATTGTAGAAGAGGCCCGCACCGCGGAAGGATTCTGCAAACCGAGGCTGCTGGATGAATTTCCCGAACTGCGCGTAGAACACCGTGCGATCCGTGACCGGGAAAGAGAACCCGATACGGGGGCTGATGTAACTGTGGCTCGGCGTCACATCATAGTTCGAATAATCAATTGCGCTCAGAGAGTCCACGAACGTGATATCGCCCGGGTTCTTCCATTGAACGACGTCGGCAGAGATGTAGTCGTAGCGGATACCGAGGTTCAAAATGATGTCCTCGAGTTCGATCTTCGACTGAACGTAGCCGGCTGCGAAGGTCGGCTTGCGCGCACCGAGTTCGAGCAATGCATTGCTCACGACGACATTGTCATCGACCTCATTGCCAAACACGTCGTATCCGACGCTGTTCGGACCGTAGCTGCGCAACTTGACCGCCAGATCCCCGGTGAGGCTCTTGTCTGCGGGATTCAGGTTGGTCGTATCCTTGTGATCGAGCGCCCAAAGGATTTCGCCTGCAGGGTCGAATCGTCGATAGGTGTACTGGGTGTACTCACCTCCCGCCTTAATCTCGAACGACTTGTTGAGCTGAGACGTGAAGTCCAAGCGACCACCCAAACCGGTTTGCTCGGTCTTCAGATAGCCTGCGACCTGCGCACCATTCTGGTTGAACCCCGGAAGCTCGGTAAGCGCGCCGCCGCTGTTCAAAGCAATGGAATACGCGGGGAAGTTCTGGCCATCCGCACGCAGCGTGTATCCGAGCGCAGCGTTCGCAAGGGAGTCTCCATATTTCAGGAGGTCATCCTTGAAGTCCGGATCGTACTGTTCGCCGAAGGTAAAGTAGTAGTTGAACGCGCCTTCCACCCAGGTGGTCGGCGTGACAAAATATGTTGCCTTCACATTGGCGAAGCCGTTTGCATTATCATACTCACCAAGACGAGACTTGTTGAGAATGTTCGCCGTCGTGGTGGTGAACTTGCCCGTCTGCATCGAATATGATCCGCCTGCCCTCACAGTCAGCTTCGACAGATTGTAGCTCAATGTTCCGGTCAAGGTCGTTCGATCGTCCTTGCCGCCGTAGACATTACCCGGCGCTCCGATCAGGTCGAGGGTATCGACCGTGTTGGAGACGTTCGCACCGGTGCGTACGACGCGCGTCGGGGCCATCACGACATTCCGAAAATCGTAGCCCTCCCAGAAGCGGACCGCAGGATCATCGAAATGAGTGTTCTGAATGCTCCCAAAGAACCGGAGGTTGTTCATGCCCAGGGGGCCGCCTGCGGTCGCCGTGATATCCCGGTAGCCGTATGAGTAGCCGCCCAAAGACTTCGAGTTCATGCTCGTATACTGGTCGGTTTCAAACAACGCTGCCAACTTCCATTTCTCCATACCAGTGCGGAGCTCGCTGCGAACAAGGCCGGCTGCTGCATTTCCGTATTCAGCCGTGAACCCGCCTGTGAGCACCTGCACCTGCTCGATTGCCTCAGCAGTGATCGTCACGCCGCGGCCGCCATCGAAAATATTCGTGACCGTCACGCCGTCAAGCGTGAAGCCCGTTTCGTCAGGACGCGAGCCACGAACGTAGAAGTTGCCTCCTCGTTCTACAATACCGGGCTGGAGAGAGATTGCAGCATTAATCCCGCGCGACGGGAGTTTCGTGAAGAATTCGTTGTCGATCACGCGGACCGCGCCGGTTGCGCTCTTGTTGATAAGCGGGCGCTCGGCAACAATCTCGACTGCTTGCACCGTAACATCCTGTGCCGGAAGATCGAAATCCGCTTCAGTCGTCAGGTCCAGATTGACACGAACGTTTCTCAAGGTGATCGTCTGATACCCGACATAGCTGGCTTTCAGCGAGTAGGTACCGGCCGGGACGCTCAGGATGAGATACGTACCGTCGACATCCGTTGAAGCACCCATCGAAGTATTCTCGACCACGATGTTTGCTCCAACCAACGGCTCGTTCGTCTTTGCGTCCACGACTTTTCCCCGGATCTTCCCGGTCTGCGCGAAAAGGAACGCAGGCACCAGGACGAGCAGGAAAAACGTGTACCAGAGTTTGCGTTGCATACAGAAACCTCCTTCTTTATGGAGATTGTGGATTAGAACGAGGGAAGTGCTGTGCCGGCTGGAATTCGGCACAATACGCCTGTTGTGGTGAGGGTAAACGGGTAGCAAATGCAGGACCCCACGTGCGAGTGCGGTACCGACCTACACGAGGGAATCGCGTCACCTCCTTCTCTTGTGAGCGATATCACGTATGCGGTAAAACGTAGGCGAAATATATGTCAACTTGGTTCGTTTGTCAAGCCCTTTTTAAACTGACCCGAAGAAATCAACGTGAAATCACGACCTTGGGGGGGCGTACCATCGCATCGGCCCGGCTTATGTACGCCCTACGCGCACCGATAGACCGGGCCTGCGGATCGCGGGATCCCCAGAGCGCCTTCTGGCAACAAAGAGCGCTTTGGGAAACCCAGCGAATTTCGGATTGGAGAGTGCGGATTGTGGATTGAACGAACTGTTGATGAACATGGGGAGGAATGTCTATCGATCTCAGGCGGCGGAGAAAAGAAAACGCCCCAGATGATCCGGGGCGTTGGGGTTCTGCACAAATCGTACGCGGTCGATAATGGGCTAAACCGCTTCCTTCTTCGACAGCGGCGCAGATTTGAGATGGTCGAGCACGACCTTCAGCAAATCCTGTTTCCCGTCGCCGCTGACGATCGAAAATGGCACGATCCCGTGGCAACTTCCTTCCGTCAATTGCGACTGGAACCGCTCCTTGTATCCTTCGATCGTCTTGCCCAGCTTGCTGAACGGGAGTTTGTCTGCCTTGGTGAGAACAAGGACGTACGGGACCTCGTAGTACTCAAGCCAGTCCATCATCATCAGATCGAGCGGCGTCGGCTCCTGCCGGGAATCGATCAACTGCATCGCCAGGGAGATCGGCTCGCCGCGTTTGAGGAAATCCTCGATCAAACGCTTCCAGCCCGCGCGCATCTGCTCCGGGACCTTCGCATACCCGTACCCGGGGAGGTCGACGAAGTAGAACTGATTGTTGATGATGTAGTAATTGATCTCGCGGGTCTTCCCGGGAGTCGCGCTCGTGCGTGCAAGGTTCTTCTTGCCGCACAACTTGTTCAGGAGCGACGATTTCCCAACGTTGGAACGTCCGATGAAGAGGATCTCGCGCAACGCATTCTTGGGCAGCTGTCGGAGATCTGCAACTCCCTGCAAGAATTCAGCGGATGTAATCTTCAACATAGGGTTCAATCCTCAGGTGGAAATCTTCGGTGACAGCGTCGTTACGCCTTTGGAGCTTCTGCGGCCGCTGCGGGAGCTGTCTCGGCCGCCGGCTTCTTCGCACCACGCTTTTTCGGCTGCGCCTTCTTTGTCGCTTTG
>JBFYQI010000321.1:0-16796 GCA_041302875.1 Ignavibacteria bacterium | reverse complement strand
CTGGCGAAAGAATCCGAGTTCCTCGAGACGGTCAAGGACATCGCTCTGCAGGAAGCGTTGAAGGGGAATGAGGATGTCAAGCCGACGGAATTTGCGATGGACTACATTCTCATCATGCATGGACGAAAGGATCTCGACCGAAGAGCCTTCGTTGAACTGATCGTTGCAATGGATGCCGTGCTCACCCACGACCGGAAGGTAACGCGGGAGGTGAAAAGCGCGCTCAAGGCCGCGCTGACAGATGCGAAGAAAAGATACCCGGATGTCCTGACCTGGTTTCCGCTCAAGTACCAGCAATTTATGCGGACGTTCAAAGGGGCTTAGGGGGCGGCGTTAGAAGCGGAACACGGATGACAAGGAGGAACGGCGGATGGGCCAATGAGCCTAGAGCCTCGAGCATGGAGCCTGGAGCCTGAAGTTTCTTCCTCCATTCAGTGCAAATCTGTGAAATCTGTGGAAGTCTTCTTCCTTTGCGTGCTCTCCTTATCCCTCTGCGTTCTCTGCGAACCAATCTTTGAATCGGAGTCACAAGCGGAACACGGATGGCACGAATTGAAAAGGGGCAGCAAGCATTGCATCTTGTGCCCCTTTGTTCTACCGTATTTTCTCTCCCCCGGTGCACCCCGTTCCCTGAGGATCTTCTTCCACTCATAGAACGTGGATCTGGAAACACCAAATTCTCGATATGACCTGGCATCTTGACCACAAAGCCTTGCATACTCGAGCACAACCTTCTTGTACGGGACAGTCCATCGTTTTGCCATGACCTTGACCTCACAACCGTCTCTACAAATCTAGCAAAATCTGTCCAAGAAGGTTTGATACTTGTACAATCGGCTGCAGGCAGGCGACGCATGCGTCATCAAGAAGCTCATCCTATTGCGGTGACGTGGAGGGGTGCTCCAGAGATCCCTCCCGCTAGTGCCCCGGGATTTCTTCAGGACAACGGTACGAAGGCCGCAAGCGTGGCGCCCGCTGCCACTTTGCGTCGAACGCAGACTCATTCACCAAATTCTTCCTTTGCGATCTCTGCGCTCTCTGCGTCTTTGCGTCATTCTTTAGACATCGGTGCCACAAGCGGAACACGGATGACACGGAAGAGGGCGGATGGGCGCGGAGGGAATAGAATATGGGGACTCGTTGAAGTGGACCTCCCGGGAATCTCCCCGGGTGAGGACGGACGCACGTCAAGCAAGACATTCTGCGCCCAGGGTGTGTTGGTCAGGCGTTGCAAAGGGGCAAGAGCCAGATCTGTTGTGACCTCGATTTTGGATTTTTGGTCCTTTGGACGATCTCTCTATAGATGAATCGTCCTGGGGATTCGGGCATCTAACCTAAAAGAAGCCGTTTTAACCTCATTCTGATCGAGAGACACGAGGAAACGATGAGTTTAATCGAACTGCAAAATGTCACCAAGGTCTATCAGACCGGGGACGTCTCAGTGAGCGCGCTAAGGGGGGTGTCCTTGAACATCGAGCGACGGTCATTCGTTTCGTTCATCGGCCCTTCCGGAAGCGGGAAGTCAACCCTGTTGAATCTCATAGGAGTCCTGGATAAGCCGACGCAGGGAACGGTACTCGTCAGTGGAACGGATGTGAGTACCTTCGATCGCACCGGCGCCGCGGGATTTCGTGGAAAGCACATCGGCTTCGTCTTCCAGGACTTCAATCTTATTCCCGTGCTGACGGTGGCAGAGAACGTCGAATACCCGCTGCTCATGCTCGGCCGGCTTTCGTCCACGGAGCGCCGTGAACGTGTGGAACATCTGTTGGAGAAAGTTGGCATGGCGGATCAACGCGACAAACGTCCGAACCAAATCTCCGGCGGACAGAAGCAGCGTGTCGCCGTCGCCCGTGCCCTCGTGACCAATCCCCAGATCGTTCTCGCGGATGAGCCGACGGCGAATCTCGACCACGCCTCCGCCTACAAGGTCATCGCCGTCATGCATGAGATGTCCAACGAACTGGGAACGACATTTGTGTTCTCCACGCATGATCCCAAGATCGTGGGCGAAGCGGAGGTCATTTACACGTTGGAGGACGGAACCATCGCAGGGACAGAGCAGCGAAAGGGGTCGGCGCTATGAAGAACATTCTCATCATCGCACTGCGTAATCTTTCCCGCAATACCCGGCGAACGATTCTCACCTCCTCCCTCATTGCATTCGGTGTCGTGCTTGTTGTGGTCTTCGGCGGATTGGCCATCTCGTTCAAGTCGCAGATGGTGGGGGTTCTGACGAACACGGCTATGGGCGACCTGCAGATTCACCGGAAGGGATATGTCGAATCGATCGACAATCTCCCCTTGAACTTGACGTTGTCGGGTGCAGAACTCGCGAAGGTCGAATCGATGCTGAAGGGGATGCCCGAAGTGGCCGCCTATAGCCCGAGAATCAAGTTCGGGGCGATGATCAGCAATTACGCTCAAACCTCGAATATTCGCCTCAGTGCCGTGTATCCTGATCTGGAGAATCGGACCGTCTCGGGATTTGTGAAGCGGATCAAGGGCAATGTGCCGGACCCGGACAAGTTCCTTTCTCCCGGAGAGATCCTCGTTCCGGAGAACCTCATGAAAGGCCTCTCGTTGAAAACGGGGGACGAGATCGTGTTGGTCGCGACCAACAAGGAGGGGTCGGTCAATGCGATCACGACACGCATCGCCGCAGTGACGGAGAATGTGTTCGGACCGTCCGGAAAGGATGGCTACATCCACATGCAGGATGCACAGACGCTGTTGCGCATGGACGAGCCGGAGATCGTGGAGATCGCGATCCATTTGCAGAACTATGATCAGCTTGGCCCGACGTCCGCGCAGCTGAAGCGCGACGCCACGGCCCCGGAGGCGTCCTTTGAAGTGCACACGTGGGAACAGCTCTCCCCATTCGCAAGCATTGCGCGCATCGTCGATTTGCTCATTATCGTCGTGAAGGTGATCTTGATCTCCATCGTTCTCGTCAGCATCTTGAACATCATGACGATGTCCGTCTACGAGCGGATCAGCGAGATCGGTATGATGGCGGCGATTGGAACCCCCCCGGGGCGCATTCTTTCCCTCTTCTTGGTGGAAGGATTTGCGATGGGATTGCTCAGCACGGTGGCTGGCATCGCGGTGGGGCTCGGAGTGCTCTGGGTGATGAACATCAGCAGGATTGAATTCACGTTCGGTCAGATGAACGTCTCGCTCGCTCCGAGCATTCCTGTAACGGAACTCGTCTGGGTGACGGTGATCGTTCTGTTCGTTTCGCTGTTGGCCGGATTCCAGCCGGCTTCTAAGGCGTCGAAAATGGAACCGGTGGATGCGCTGGGCCATGTCTAGCATTCAATGAATACCAGGTGAACAAAACATGAAAACGTTCTTAGGATTGATATTAACGGTGTTGGCCGCATTCACGCTGATGGCGCAGGATGCCAACACATTGCTGAAAGAGGTTGATGACAACCTCATGCCTGATTCCTATGAGGCATACCGCAAATTGGTGAACGAGGAACCGGATGGTTCAAAGAAGGAATTCACGTTTTACACGGTGAAGAAGGGGAAGGACAAGATCGCGATGCTGTATCTTCTCCCAGCCAGCGAAAAGGGGCGTTCCACGCTCCGTCTTGGAGATAACATGTGGCTCTTCATTCCGAGTGCAAACAAGCCGATTCGAATCACGAGCCTGCAATCCGTAGTGGGCGGCGTGTTCAATAATGCCGATCTGATGCAGTTGGAATATTCCGTTGAGTATGATGCGGTGTTTGCGGAAGGGACTGCCACAGAGTATGTCCTCGACCTGAAAGCAAAGAGCAGAGGGGTCGCGTACGAGAGATTGAAGATGTGGATCACAAAGGGAAAGAAGGTCCTGCGAAAGGTCGAAGCCTACTCGGCATCGAACATGCTCATCAAGACGCTGGAGTTCAAAGACGACAAGAATTATGGCGGTGGACTGAATCGTCCCTCCGTGATCGAAACGACCAGTCCGCTGTATAAAGGGTACCGATCGTTCATGATATACCAATCCATCAAGAAACGACAATTCCCCGACGAAGTGTTCACGCTGACGTATATGAACCGGCTTGGAGAATTGCGGTGACCAGCGTCCGTGTGCATACGCACCCCGCGGTTTCCATTCTGCTCGCATGGATGGTGCTGATCCCTGGAGGGATTGCGTTCGCACAAGAGGAGGATGCGGGCACGTACGGGGAGCGGGAGAAGAAACTCGAGTGGAGCGGCAATCTCGATGCGAAGTATGCCCTGTTCCATTTGGACATGCGTTCTCCTTTCCTTGCGCTCCAGTTCCCCGGTGCGCGGCCTTCCAGCTCCTATCTGTCGCAGTACCGTCTCGAACCGTATCTGAATGCGGCGTACCGCTCAGGGGATGTCGGCTTCGTGCTGAAGACTCACGCGACGTACTACAGTGATTCCGACACACGGGTTGATCTGTTCGAGGCATACGGGACATATAGTCCATCATTCAACACGACCATGCAAGCCGGCAAGCGCGTCTACAGCTGGGGAAAAGGATACGCATTCAATCCGGTCGGTTTTGTGAATTCCGTGAAGGATCCGGAGAATCCGGAGCTTGCGCAAGCGGGCCTCCTCTCGGCGAATGTGGAGTATCTCAAGAGCTTTCAATCCACGGCACTCCAAAGCATCGCCATAACGGCCGTACTGATACCGCCGGCAATGCTGCCGAACAGCCGCTATGGGGAAATGGAGGGCGTGGGACTGGCGCTCAAAGCGTATGCATTGCTGTGGGATACGGATATCGAGGTCATGACATTGCAGAGCGAGGACAAGCCGCGGAGCTATGGCCTGGACTTTGCGAGGAACCTCCAGGAGAATGTCGAAGTTCATGGAGAATTCAGCTACGCACAGGGGGTCCAACGATTCAGTGTTCGCGACGGCATGCTGACGCGCGGCGACCGGGACGCCTCCACCTATCTCGTCGGTCTCCGATTCCTGAGTGCATCAAACACGACCATCATTGCCGAGTATTTCCATAACGATGTTGGGTTGAACAAGGGGGAATATGAGGAGTACTCGGCATTTGTGCTGAACGGGACCACAAGTCCGATTGCGGCGGTGTTGCAACAGACGTTGGCGACCCAGCAGAAGTATTTCAAAGGCAGTACGTTGATGCAGGAATATCTCTACCTCAAGGTCATTCAACCCGAGCCCTTCGACTGGCTATATTTCACTCCGTCCGTGTTCATGATCTACAATCTTGAAGACAAGAGTGCTCTTCTTTCGGCTTCCCTCAGCTGCAAACCTTCGACGAACGTCGAATTCCTCCTGTGGCCAACAGTTCTTGTCGGCAGTCCGATGACCGAGTATGGGGGAAAGCAACTGCAAGAACGAGTGGAGTTCTGGTTGCGCGTGTATTACTAGATTATGTGCTCTCCCCGGGGATCATCCCGGCATTCCTCCAGCAACATGAATGCCATGTGGTCATGCTGCCGACGATCATCGCAGACATGAAGGGAAGCTGAAGGAATCTCGCCCCACTGCATTGCCTTTCACCGCAGTCCTGCGTACCATGGAACCATCAAGACGGGGAGTCCCGGACTGACGTTGCGTGCGACGCCGGTCCATCACGAATCGCACACGGGGGCTCCCTGGAAGATCGTAATGGGAATTGCCTACCGAATTCTCGCGCAGGAGGGGATCACGGTCGTCGCATGGCACGACCTGGTCACAGCCCAGATGTTCCTGCGTCATGTCGAACGACTCGCCGCCGATCCGGAATGGCCACCGCAGCAGGGACTCCAGCTCGCGGACATGACGACCATCTTCGATGAAAGAGTGATGGATGGGGAGTTCGTGCAGAGTATCGCTGAGGTCTACAGCGAGCAGATCGGCCGCTCGATCCCGCTCCGCATCGCCGTCGTTGCATCCGAAGCGCTCGCGCACACACCCGAGTTTCAGAAGTTCATCGCCTGCTACCCGCCATCCCTGAAGGTTTTCCACACGCTTGAATCCGCGACTGCCTGGCTGGGCGTCGACGTCCAGACGGTAAGACCGGTGCTTGAGGAGTTGCGAAGGAATCTGGACGCGCATGTAAGCACATTGACAACGACTTTGCCTGCTCCGGGGAATCAGCACTGATTGCTTTTCCCTCCGTGAATCGCTAAGTTGACGGGGGTTCTTCCTTTCGATTCGAGTCCGATTCGAGGCGCTCGCCAGATCCTCCATTGTTGGGGGGTACATGCTTCGAGCTCATTCCTTCCTCAGACCTCCATGGAGCAAACGACCATGATAGGCCAATCCATATCCCACTACAAGATCCTCGAGAAACTTGGAGAGGGTGGAATGGGCGTCGTCTATAAGGCCCATGACACTAGACTCAACCGAGACGTCGCGCTCAAGTTCCTGCCTCATGGTCTTTCCACACACGAGCCTGAACGTGCACGTTTTCTCCAGGAAGCTCAAGCCGCCGCTGCGCTGAACCATCCCAACATCTGCACGATCCATGATATTATCACCGAACTCGACCCCAATGGGTCAGGTGTGCAATTCATCGTCATGGAATACATCGACGGCAAGACACTCCGCTCTCTCTCCCAATCAACAATCAACGATCAACAATCCGCAATTGGCCTGGCTATTCAAATCGGTGAGGCTCTCCACGAAGCCCACATGCATGGCATCGTGCATCGTGATGTGAAGACCGAGAATATCATGATCAATTCGAAGCACCAGGTGAAAGTGATGGACTTCGGATTGGCCAAGCTGAAGGGATCGCTCAAGCGGACGAAGACGAGCAGCACCGTGGGGACGCTGGCGTACATGGCTCCGGAGCAAATACAGGGCGGAGAGGTTGACGCGCGGAGTGATATCTTTTCATTCGGAGTCGTGTTGTATGAAATGCTCACGGGGTATATGCCGTTCCGGGGCGAGCATGAGGCGGCAATGGTGTACTCGATCGTCAACGAAGACCCAACACCGATCCAGAGGCATCTGCCCGACGCATCGTCCGAACTGGATCATCTCCTCAAGAGGGCGTTGGAGAAGGACCCCGAAGACCGGTATCAGAGCGTTCAAGACATGGTCATCGATCTTCGTCGGTTGAAGAAAGAGACCTCTCGTGTGCATCGAACGGAATACTCCGAAGAGCGGTTGGGATCCCGACGAAGGGTCTTCCGTTTTCCACAGCAGTGGATGCGACGCGGAGCGATGTCCTTCGGAATTCTCGTTGTCCTCATTCTTGCGTATTTCCTGGGCTGGCCGCTCGTTCGTTCGTTGGTTTCCAGTGGTGAGCGGATCCCCGTTGCGGTCATTACGTTCGAGAACCAGACCGGCGACCCTCAATACGATTATCTGAGAACTGCGATCCCGAATCTTCTTACCACATCTCTTGAGCAATCGACCGCCCTGCGCGTGACGACGTGGGAACGCATGCGGGATCTCCTGAAACAACTGGGGAAGGCCGATGTCCAGGTGATCACGACGGATCTGGGCTTTGAGCTATGCCAGAAGGACAGCGTGAAGGCGTTGGTGACGGGGAGCTTTGTGAAGATGGGAGAGATGTTCGCGACCGATGTGAAAGTGATCGATGTCGAGAGCAAGGTTCTGTTGAAAAGCGCGAGCTCCAAAGGGGAAGGGCTCGGCAGTATTCTGAAGGTCCAAATCGATGAGCTTGGCAAGCAGATCTCGACCGGATTTGGTCTGCCGGAGCGAAGGATCGCGACGGAGCAGAAACCGATCATTGAAGTGACGACCTCCTCTCTGGAGGCTTATGATCTTTACCTCAAAGGCGTACGAGAAGTTGAGAACCTTGCCTTTCAGGATGGCCGCAGGATCCTCGAACATGCGTTGATGTTCGATTCCACATTCGCCATGGCACATTTGTGGTTTGGCTTTGCCTGCAACTACCTGGGGGACGACGCGGCCCAGGTCGCCGCATTTGAACGGGCGTTCAGATTCTCAGCACGGGCGACGAGGCGAGAGCGATTGTTTATTGAATCATTTTATGCGAGGGGCGTCGAGGCCGACGGCGAAAAGCAATATCGGCTCCTGAAGGAGTTGGAGAAGGAGTTTCCAAAGGAGAAAATGGTTCACCTCGTGCTCGGGATGCAATTCGAGCAGGAAGATGCGGTGGCGCGATTTCATCAGGTACTCGCGCTCGATCCCGATTATGGGCTTGCTATGCTGCTCCTGGGGTACGAGTACATGAAACGGGGAGATTACGCAAACTCTGTGACATGGCTGAAACGGTACTCGGCTGCCTCACCCGGAGAGCCCAATCCGTACGATTCGATGGGTGATCTCTATGTTTCCATGGGAAACCTCGCTGAGGCAGGAGCCAACTATCGGAAGGCGTTGGCCCTGAAACCGGACTTCCTAGCAACGCGTGCGAAGTTGGCATACACGCATGCATTGAAGGAAGAATACGTTGAGGCCGTGGAGTGGATCAGCAAGATGCGTCAGGAGGCTCGGGACGCGGGTTCTCAGTTCAATGCCCTCCTCTGGCGGGCGGTGTACGAACATTGGCTCGGGCGCGATGCCAGCGCCCTCGTGACGCTCACGAGCGCTATCCAGATGGAAAAGAAAGAGGAAAACCGGGCACGAGTGGGAATGGCAAAACGTGTGCTGGGTCTTGTGCTCTCAAGTCGGGGCGAGTATCAGAACAGCAGGAGGGCATTTGCTGAGGCGAGAGACGCGCACATTGCGGGCTCCCCACTGCATGCGTCCTACTACGCTGCCTTCTACGGACTGCTCATTGCAAGGGCCGATCTGAGGGACGGTCGACTGAGAACCGTGGAGGATGCTCTGCAGGAAGCATCGACGGCGTTGCCGGCATTGACGGGGGGATACCGTAGCGGGCTTTCGCTTCTCCATCACCAGATCCAGGGGGAATTGCTCGTGGCCCAAGGGAAGAGCGACGAAGCCATACGCCACTGGGAAGGCCGCCCGGAAGTGGCGCTCAATTCATCGTTCGACATTCAAACCATGATCTCCATGAATCTTGTCTTCTCGCGAGATGGCCGTGCAAAAGCCCTCGTAAAGAAAGGAGATCTCGATGCGAGCATCGGAGAATACGAACAGCTGACGAAGTTTGATCCCTCCGGGAAGGAGCGGCTGCTCATTCATCCCCTCCATCGATACGAGCTGGCAAAGCTCTATGAACAGAAGGGATCAAAGCAACGGGCGGTCGAGCAGTATCAGCGGTTCCTATTCCTGTGGAAGAATGCGGACCGCGAGCATCCGGAACTCAGAGATGCCAGAACGAGGATTGCGAAGCTCAAAGGAAAGGAGTAAGGATCGTTCCGGCCTAGGCTATCACTGTCAGAGCTATTCGAGAGTCGCTGCAAACACGACTCCGCCGACGGTCGGGATCGTCGCTCCGTCAGAGTTGTCCATTTAGCTCACGCAAACTGCCTCGTCGTTGACAGGTCGTTCTCTACGACCTGAACTCACTCCTCAACGGAGGATTCGATGATCCATCTTACGAAGTGCCTCGTTGTTATGGTGCTCATTCTGGTTCAGCTGTCATCTGCGGAGCGGATGCGTACCAGCGGACCCTACGGGGAAAATGAACACTCTTTCGCCGTCCATGGTCAATCCCCTGCGAGCCAGGAGATGCCAGATTCCTCGAAGAAAGAAGCCGGCATCCCGATAACGGCGATGCCCCGCAGCAGCCGAAGTGCCGATGTCCTCATCGACGAGCAATATTGGGCAGACAGCTTCTTCGCCGCCCTGAACGCGGCGGTGACGGCGATCGCCGTGAGCGGCATGGATGTCTATGTCGGGGGAGGCTTCGTGAACACGGGGGGCGATCCATCCGGAGACCATATCGTCCGCTGGGACGGATCACGCTGGCATCCTCTGGGAACAGGATTGAATGCTTCCGTGACTGAACTTGTCGTGAGTGGCAATGACGTCTATGCTGCCGGATATTTCACTGATGCCGGTGGCGAGTCCAACGCGGACTACATCGCCCGTTGGAACGGCTCGACATGGAATGCTCTCGGAGGAGGGTTGGGTGATGTTGTCCAATCCATCGCTGTGAGCGGGACTACTGTGTATGCTGGTGGTTGGTTCACGAACGCGGGAGGAGACACAACTGCTGACTACATCGCGCGCTGGGATGGGGCGCAATGGCACCCCGTGGGGGCCGGCCTCAACGGTGAGGTTATCGCGATCGCTGTGAGCGGGAGTGACGTGTATGCAGGTGGCTATTTTACGGACGCGGGCGGGGATACAGCTGCAGACTACATCGCCCGTTGGGACGGAGTGAAATGGAATGCGTTGGGAATTGGTCTAAACAACGCCGTGCAGGCTATTGCTGTAAGCGGAAGCGATGTCTATGTCGGCGGGTACTTCACCGATGCCGGGGGCGATGTTAATGCTGACCGGATTGCTCGATGGAACGGCTCATCCTGGAATCCCCTGGGTGCGGGGCTGAGCAACTTTGTGGTCATGATCGGCCTGAATGGCACTGATGTCTATGCCGGGGGGAATTTTCAGAACGCGGGAGGGATTGCGACCGCTGACTACCTCGCTCGATGGAACGGATCGGCATGGAGTGCTGTCGGCACTGGAGTCAACGGCGATGTGCGCGCCATGGGTGTGAGTGGAACCGACATCTACTTTGGAGGACAATTCACAAACGCCGGCGGGGCAGCAAACGTCAACGCAGACTACATTGCTCGTTGGGATGGAGCGAGTTGGCGCACGCTGGAAACCGGCTTGAACGGCACCGTATGGGCGGTCGCCGTGAGTGGAACGGATGCCTACGCCGGCGGCGTCTTCGCCAATGCCGGCGGGAACGCGAATGCAAGCCGCATTGCCCGGTGGGATGGAAGCAGTTGGAATGCTCTCGACCTGGGGCTCAACAATGCTGTCTACGCTCTCGCTGCAAGCGGGACGGTCATCTATGCTGGAGGAGACTTTCAGAATGCAGGGAGTGATGCGGCGGCGGATTTCCTTGCGCGCTGGAACGGATCCGTCTGGAATGCCGTAGGTGCGGGGATCACTTCGACAGTGCGCGCGATCGCTGCGCGCGGAGCGGAGCTTATTGTCGGTGGCGACTTCACGGATGTGGGGGGGAATGCTTCCGCTGACTACGTTCTTCGGTGGAGCGGATCGGCCTGGACTGCATTGGGGACCGGTCTTAACGGGACAGTTCGCGCAGTCGCCGTGAGCGGGAACAACGTGTATGTGGGCGGAGATTTCACCGATGCGGGCGGGAATGTCAGCGGTGACTATATTGCGCGATGGGACGGATCGCAGTGGAATGCCCTCGGATCCGGTCTCAACGGAAGGGTCAGGGCAATAGCAGTCAATGGTTCAGACGTGTACGTCGGAGGGGATTTCAACAATGCTGGGGGCAACCCGAGCGCAGACTACATCGCACGGTGGGATGGCTCGACCTGGAACTCATTGGGCACAGGCGCTGGCGGCGGCGTGTTTGCGATCACCATCAACGGCGGCGATGTGTATGCAGGCGGCAGCATGGCGAATGCAGGGGGAAATCCGAATGCCGACCGGATCGCCCGCTGGGATGGAACAAGTTGGCAATCGTTGGCAAGCGGCATGAATGAACTTGTGTACGGACTTTCCACGGGGGGAAGGAATGTGTATTCCGGCGGATTTTTCACTCAAGCGGGAGGAAAGCCCTCCGTGTACTTTGCCGGCTGGTTCAAACCTGTTTCGAACGCTGCAGTGACGAGATCCTTCCCATCGCCGAGCGGATCAGCCGTGAGTTTTTCGGACCCAGAGAACGAAACAGCAGTCGATATCGCCATTCCGAGCAGCAGTGGTGGAACGACGGTCCTTGTCAACCGTTACGCCGACGCCCCGCAGGACTTGTCTGGAGTTTCCGGAACGGCGGGCCAGTTTCGCTGGATCATCCAGCAGACGGGACTGGCCCCAGGTTTCAGCGCGAGCCTGCGGTTCAATATCTCCCAGGTGCCCTCAAACGGGATCACCGACCCGAGTTCCGTAACCGTCTACAGCAGGCTTACGCCGGGAAGAGGCAATTTCTCAGCCTTGCTGGCGACGTATGAGTCAGGAACCGGAGAATTGGTCGTCGATAGCATTCGCGAATTCGGCGAATTTGTTTTCGCCATGCCGGGCGGAACTCATGCACTTGGCACGGAGGGCACACCCGATCATTGTGTGCTGGCGCAAAACTATCCCAACCCATTCAATCCGGAAACAGTCATCAGGTATCACATACCAGTCATCAGTAATCAGTCATCAGTAGTCAGTTTGAAGATCTACGATCTTCTCGGCCGCGAGGTCGCGGTGCTGGTGAATGAGGAGAAGACGGCGGGATCTTACACAGTGACATGGAATGCAGACGGAATGGCGAGTGGGATCTATTACTGTCGGATGCGTGCGGGAGAATTCGTCGATACGAAGAAACTCATTTTGCTCAGGTAAGGTCCGAAGACACAAGCCATTCACGCTCATATCATCGTAGAAACATCAAAGGCTCGGCAGTTAGCACCGAGCCTTGCTGCGTAATACGATCGTCTGTTTCCCCAAGAAATGCAAAAAGCCCGGATCACTCCGAGCTTTTGCAGACAACTCGCGCAAACACAACCCAGGAACTCAACTCCGGTACTCTTTTACTTTCCCCGCCTTCGTCCCGTTGGGACTTCGACGGGCATCCCCCCTTCCCTGCCTGCCGGTCCCGCTTTTCGGGACGCCGTACAGCGGGGCAGGCAGGCTTGTCCAACGCTGCGTCCGCTTGCCTGCGGAACCCGCTATTGAGAATCTCGCAGTGCGGGGAAGGAAGGTTGCGTCCTCCGCGCCTTTGCGCCATGATTCCAACACTGGTGTTAGAAACGGAACACGGAGGACACGGATGAATGCGGATGGGGATGGAGGGATAATTTGATAGGAGGACAGGCTGAAGCCCGTCCAACGTTGCGCCCGTCGCCTCTTTGTGTCATTCTTTGAAATGCCGATGTCTTCACTCTGTGTCAATCTGTGCGATCTGTGGTGATCCTTTCTCCAAAGCTCCCTCCCAAGTCTCACCGATGAATTATCTTGCATCACGTTTCTCCCAGATGTATGTTGCACACGAGACTTCACAAACAAGGGGGGAATAATGCATGCGGACAGTTCGCTGAGTCCACTCGTTCTTGATGAGATAACGGCGAAGATCCACCTGGTTCGGAATGAACGGGTGATCCTTGATGCTGACCTTTCGAAGATCCACGGCGTTTCAACGAAGCGCCTCAACCAGCAGGTTCGTCGGAATATTGTGCGATTTCCGCAGGATTTCGCCTTCGAATTGACACTTGAAGATTTTGCAAACTTGAGGTTGCAATTTGCAACCTCAAATTCGTCTTGGGGTGGGAAGCGTCATAATTCCCTTGCCTTCACCGAGCACGGTGCGATCATGGCTGCTCAAGTCCTTCGCACGCCGCGAGCTGTGAAAATGAGCATCCTTGTCGTCCGTGCGTACGTCAGTTTGCGCCGCACGGCGGCTGGTATGCAAGAGCTCTCTCTGCGGCTTGATGAACTCGAGGAGAAAGTCGGGACGCACGACCAATCGATCGTTGAGGTCATCGAGATACTGCGTCAACTGCTTCTGCCGCAGGAGGAAACTGGACGGAGGATCGGGTATTAATTGAGCCCGGAGCCTGCGCATACCTAATCTCTTTTCTGCATATCACCATGCCCACACCAGATCTTGAACCTCTGCGCCTGCTGATTAACAATGCTCCGGTGGACGACTTCCATGGACTTTCTCCGACGGAGATGCATCGACTTCTGTATACTCCCTTCTCCGATGATTCACCCGTCAAGGTTCGGACGGAGATCTCTGCTGAAGCGCTAGAGACGGTCCCCTTCTGTCGGCTCACGAAGCAATTCCTGGAAATCGTCCAACGGGAAGGTTCCATCAAGTTGACGCCGCTCGGCGCATTGCCCCGGAAGGTCCTGGTCGAGCTTTACGAATTTCGAATCATCCTCGACCAATTCATCGAACGAGGAATAACGAAGCTGACGAGGGAGCGCGATGCCGTTGCGATCCAAACGATGCGTCTGAATGCGGGACTTGCCGGACTTGTGAGAACCTCAAGAGGGAAGCTGCTTCTATCGAAGGAAGGGAAGAGGATCCTCGCTGAGAAGGCGCACCGAGATCTGTTTCTTCTGGTCTTCCGGTCGTTCGTCGAACGATTCAATTGGAGCTACAACGATTTGTTCACCGAACATCCGATAGGGCAACTGGCGTGGTCGTTCAGCCTGTATCTGCTCTTGCTCCACGGAGACAAACCGCAGTCCCTCCAGTTCTATGCGGACAATTACGCACGAGCATTTCCGGCGTTGGTGGAGATATCTGAAGGACCCTCGGCCCTGCGATTCGAGAATTGGTTTGCCCACTGTTATGCGATCCGGACCTTCGGCCGCTTCCTTGAATGGTTCGGGTTCGTCGAGGTGGAACATGAACGAAGGACCAATGACCTCGATCGGAGAGTGGTTCGAACACAAGCCATGACAGACGTGTTTGAGTTTGAGTGAGTTGCCGGCATGAACGCGAAAAGCCTGGATCACTCCGAGCTTTTCAAACAACCCACGCAAACCTTCTCTTCGGAAGTCAACCCCGGTACTCTTTCACTTTCCCCCCTGTTCCGCTATTCCCATCATTCCCCCATAAACAGAGAAAGCTCAGATCGCTCTGAGCTTCCTGTAAAACGCCCGTACCTCTTCGGAACTCAACTCCGGTACTCTTTTACTTTCCCCCTGTTCCGCTATTCCCATCATTCCCCCACAAACAGAGAAAGCTCAGATCGCTCTGAGCTTCCCGCAAAACCCCGCACCTCTCCGGAACTCAACTCCGGTACTCTTTTACTTTCCCCGCTTCCCCGCTTCCTCGTTTGCTACTTTCTGTACCCCCAAGGGGAATCGAACCCCTATACCGAGCTTGAAAAGCTCGTGTCCTAACCGTTAGACGATGGGGGCAGGGAAACGCGGAAACTGGGCAACGGGGAAACGGGGAAAGTTGTGCCTGCCGGATGTAAAGGAACAAAGTGAAAAGTGTCTACGGTCCTGTGATCGGACTTTCAACGTGTATATGAAGCCGCCGAATTCCTCTTTGCTGTGCTGATGGAGACCGTCAGGATCGCCGTCAACTCCTGCGCCTCTTTTAGCAACGCTGAGAGGTCGAGGTTCTTCGCGGATTCCTGCATCAGCTCGATCCAATACTGTGTTTCGTCCGCTTCCTCGCGCGCAATGTGCAACTTCGCGACGAACTCCGCCCGCGACCGGGCGCAACACGCTGAACGATAATTTGCCCCGACGGAAAGCCCCGACCGTAGCAATTGCGTCCAGATGGTCTCTGCCGTCGCACTGCGCGGCCGTTCGCTCCCGAGGTGAATCAACGCTTCTGCAAATGCCTTCGTCCGATCTTTGAGCTGCTGCGACATCCGCCCCCCCTGCGATTGTGAGGCAACAATATCGCCGACCGAATTCAAAGACTCAACAGAATTCGTAGTTCACTTTTGGACTTTCCACTTCCACTTTCCCCGCTTCCCAATTTCCCCGTTTTCCACTTTCCTTGGGTGGCCAACGGGACTCGAACCCGCGACCTCCAGGGCCACAACCTGGCGCTCTAACCAACTGAGCTATGACCACCGAGGAAACGATAAAACGGGGCAACGAGGAAACGCGGAAAGTGTGCGAAACCTATGTTAAGGAACAAGTATCAAAAACAGCGCACTCTCTTTCCCCTCCGCGTCCTCTGCGAGAATGTCTTCATAAACCGATACCGCCAAGGACAAAAATAGCCTGTCATACTTCAACAGGCTTGCTAGAACAGTGTTCAATATACAAATATTTAACGCTGACTGCAAGATGCGAGGGCCCTGGAAGGGCAAGCTGAAGCTTGCCCAACGCCTCTCTTTCCTATATTTCGGAAGAATATCCCCACATTCTCCAATATTTCCTCGGAAATTTCCCAAAGTCGCGCCATATTGCCATCATTCCGTGCATGCGCTTCGGCACAATCCTTGAAGAGGTCTGGACGTCTGTCCACTACTATAGAAAAGAACAACGATGTTCTCCCTGAATTTGGCTCATCCCGGACTCCAACGACGCGAGGAAAATGCCCCCGGCCGGTTCTATACGACCCACGACTGCGATGCCTGCGGCACCTGCTTCCTCTACGCCATGAAGAATATGATGTACAGCTACGACTCCACCTACTACTTCGTCTATCGACAGCCGGCCAACGACCGCGAGGAACGCGACTTGCGCCGCGCGATGAACCTCTGTCCCATGCATTGCATCCGGGACGACGGCGATCCTTCCTGAACCACCAGCAAACCTAGGACTAACGTGATGTTCGAGATCGTGCGGAAAGATGTCCTCGCTCCAACCGTTCACCGGTTCGTGATCAAAGCCCCGTTCATTGCTCCCAAGCGAAAGCCGGGGAACTTCGTCATGCTCCGCATCGATGAGCACGGCGAACGCATCCCGCTGACGCTCGTCGATAGCGACTCGAACAATGGAACCATCACGCTCATCGTCCAGGGGATCGGCAAGTCGACGCGTCAGCTTCTCGCGATGAACGCCGGCGACTCCATCCGCGATCTCGTCGGTCCGCTCGGCAATCCCACACCCATCATCAAGGACCATACGATCGTCTGCATCGGCGGCGGTGTCGGAACTGCGGAACTCTACCCGATCACCAAGGCGCTCCACGAGGCAGGAAACACCGTCTACTCCATCATCGGAGGACGGACAAAGGAACTCGTGATCCTCGAAGAGGAAATGAGAAGCGTGTCGACGGAAGCCTACGTCACAACCGACGACGGCTCGTACGGACGCAAGGGACTCGTTACCGATCAGCTCAAAGA
>JBFYQI010000281.1:0-3381 GCA_041302875.1 Ignavibacteria bacterium | reverse complement strand
CACCACCGCAGTCACAGTCGGAGGGCACGACCTCCGACTGGATTGCGTTGGGATCGGGACTCGACGCAGGATATGGTGAAGCGCTCGCGCTTGGTTCGCAAGGCCTGTATGTTGGCGGGATCTTTTTCACGGCAGGAGGAGTGAGTGCACCGTACATCGCGCGGTGGTCGAATGATTCCTGGACTTCCGTCGGCGGCGGGACGAACGGATGGGTGTTTGCAGTCGCTGTGCGCGGAAACAATACGTATGTCGGGGGTCAGTTCAGCCGCGTCGGTCCCGGAGGAAGCATTGCCGCACGCAACATCGCCCGATGGGATGGAACACAATGGCACGCCTGCGGCTCAGGGCTAGGGGACAGCACTAGCTTCGTGCTTGCCCTTGCATTCCGCGATACGATCCTCATCGCCGGTGGCAACTTTCTGAACTCCGGGGGAACCGTGGTCGCCAACCTCGCCCAATGGGATGGCTCTTCCTGGTCGACGGTCGGGGGGGGAACGGGGAACAGCGTCTCAGCCCTTGCTGTGGACGGACCCAACCTCTACGTCGGAGGAGCATTCGACCGGGCGGGGACGATCCAGAACTCAGGCAACATCGCCCGATGGGATGGCTCAGCCTGGTTCACCCTTGGAACCGGTATGAATGAGACGGTGACCGCTTTGACCATCGCACACGGGAGTCTCTATGCCGGGGGCTTCTTCAGGACCGCTGGCGGCGTGACAGCAAATCGGATCGCGCGCTGGGATGGCATCGCATGGCATTCTGTTGGTGGAGGAGTGAATGATGTCGTCCATTCGATCGTGGTCACACCCGACACCAGCGTCTATGCAGGCGGCAACTTCGACATCGTCTACAATTCCCCCACCGATAGCGCTGCCTATCGCTACATCGCCAGGTGGAAGTCCAACAGATGGGAGAACCTCGAGTCCGGCCCCAATGGACCGGTCAATGCGCTTCTGTACGAAAACGGCGATCTCTATGTGACGGGATACTTCTGGCTGATCGGAAGCCAGGTCGTGAATGGCATCGCCGTCTGGCGAGAGAAGACCTTGACAGACTACGTTCCGGGATGGAATCTCGTCTCGATGCCTCGTCGCTCTTCAACCCCGACGCGCGCGGCGCTGTTCCCTTCCGCATCGGGGGTCTACAAGTTCCAAGGGGGGGTCTACTCCGCGGCCGACAGCTTGTTCGTCGGACGAGGGTACTGGGCTTACTTCCCACTCGCTTCAACGGCAGGAGTGACAGGCTCTTCGTTCTCATACGCGGAAGTACAAGTGCCCACAGGAAATACTTGGGTGCTGATCGGGTCCCCCACACTGCCGACCCCCGTTTCCGCTCTGACGTCGGTCCCCTCGGGATCGTTCGTCCCTCTTTCGATCTTCGCCTATGCAGGGACAGGATACATCCGGCCCACTCAGTTTGAGCCGGGAAGGGGATATTGGCTCTACGTTACCGCACCATGCACGCTTCGAATCGGAACACCCTAAA
Source organism: Ignavibacteria bacterium (assembly GCA_041302875.1). Taxonomy (GTDB): domain Bacteria; phylum Bacteroidota; class Ignavibacteria; order UBA10030; family UBA10030; genus JAKAJH01. The sequence continues at coordinate 1,896 of JBFYQI010000281.1, read as the reverse complement.
GGCGAACGTGCAGCCATGATCCCCCTCCGTTCGGTTCGATACCTCCTCCTGGCGTGCGGGCTCTCCTTGCAGTTGTCGATCGCGCAGACGCCGCAAATCCTCAATGTCACACCCGCTTCCGGCCGCATCAATACGATAGTCACTGTCTCCGGTGCTGGATTCTCATCAACCCCGTCTCAGAACATCGTGTCGCTTGGCCCCATCGGCGCGTCCGTCCTGACATCGACGCCGACGGACTTGACGTTTCGGATCCCGCCGGGTTCATGGGCCGCACCCCTTTCTGTTACAACGAACGGGTGCAGTGCCACAACCCCGTTCTGGTTCAAACCTCTCGTCCCCAGCGTGCGACTTCTCGACTCCGCGGCGTTCCTCTTGCGGCGCACGATCCCCTCGGTGGGCTATACGCCGACGGCTGTTGAATTCGCCGACATCGACGGCGATCAGATCTCCGATTTCATCGTCTGCAACAGGAATTCCAGTTCGTTCACGGTCTTCCGAACGGTCCCGTTCGGACAATCGATCAATGACTATTTCTTCTCGACCGATGTCGATCAAGTGGTCGGTTTCTTTCCGACGGATCTCAAGACATCTGACATCGATGGAGACGGAAAGCTGGACATCGTCACAACCCATCAATTCACTGCGACGGTGCAGGTTTGGCGGAATGCCAGCACCCTCGGGTCCGCTGCAGTCGCGAGCGGAGGGAGTTTCCCCACAGAAGCCTCCTTCAAGACGATCGCCATCGCGGATTTCGATCTTGACGGCCGTACAGACATCGCCGTCGCAGCACGGGACAGCAATGTCGTGACCGTTCTCCGGAATCAGAGCGCTCTCGGTTCACCCAGCCTGGTCTCCACCGGCGTTCGACACACGCTTTCCCGCCCCATTCGTATTCGAGTCGAAGACCTCGATGGCGACGGCAGAAAGGACCTTGTCCTTGCAAGCGAAGCGGGGGGCGGTTTGTACGCGATGATCAATACGACCTCCACGGGTGCGATAGCATTCGGGCCGCCGTTCCGGTTCGCGCAGATCGATAGTCTTACCGATGTCCAGGTGGCCGACCTGGACGGTGACAATAAGCCGGATGTGCTCGCGATCAGCGGTCCTGATTCAACGCTGCATGTGCTCCAGAACAATTCTGTCCCCGGCAACGTCAACTTCCTGCCGATTGCCGCGCTTGCGGCGCCGACGATGCCGGTCGCTCTTTCCATTGGCGATCTGAACGCCGACGGCAAGCTCGATGCGGTGGTCGCCTCACAAAGCGGACGCATCATGCTTTATCAGAATGTGGACGGTGTTCCCGTGACGCTCATCGGACGCGAGATCGCGCCTGCGGGAACAGAAACATTCGCCATAGCGATCGGTGATCTCACGCGGGACAGCAAACCGGAGTTGTGTGCGACAGGGTTTGTTGACGGCTCGCTGCGGCTCCTGCAGAACACGCTTCCAGGGGCAACGGAGGTCGACCTCAAAACGGGATGGAACCTCGTTTCTGTTCCGAGAACTCCAGAGACCTATCTCGCCGCCGAACTCTTCCCCGGCAAGACCGGCGCACTGTACGGATACAGCGGACAGACCTACGCATCACGGAGCACACTTGCCTTGGGCGAGGGGTACTGGGTGTATTACCTTTCTCCGACCCTGAATGCCATCGCAGGGGCCGGATTGACAGAGACCTCATTCATCATCCCCGCCGCCGATCGCTGGTACTTGATCGGCTCGGTGACCAAACCGATCCTGCCGAGCGAGCTCGTTTCGGATCCCCCCGGCATCTTCATCGCCACATCGGTCTTCCAGTTCGCCAACGGCGTGTATTCTGCACCACCGACGATCGAACCGGGATTCGGGTATTGGGTGTACGCAAGACAAGCAGGACGCATCATCATTCGCAGCAAT
>JBFYQI010000277.1:0-3124 GCA_041302875.1 Ignavibacteria bacterium | reverse complement strand
CGGATTGATGAATGCGAACAACTGGGCCGTCTATCGGACGATGCTCGGCATGACGGATGCGGAGGTGTCCTCCTATGCGGTCGTGCTGTTCGGTGTGACAGCCGTGTTCGCCGTTCTCTTCTTGACGATCGAGCTGATTCGTTCCGGTTCCGTCCGCTGGAAGACCATTCGCGGTTCGCTCGGATGGCTTGCGGGGGCGATCGTTGTGCTTGTTCTGCTCCAGTTCTTATGGATAGACGGATTGAGCGCCATCGCGGGAGTGGTCTTCCGCTGGCTCGTGGTCGTTGCCCTGATCGCCGCCGTGATACAGTCGGTTGTCCGTTATGTCCGAGGAAGGAAGTCGGCCGAGGTTCAGAAGCCAGGTTTAGCAATGTATGCGATCCCGCTCGTTCCGTTGTTGATGATCCTGCTGTATGGAGTTCCTTTCGTTCCTGCCTTCATGATCGGACTCGTGTACGGCATCATTGTCACCCTGAGAAAGGGGACGATCAATCTGACCTCCCGCGCGGTGATCGAAGGAAGTGCAAGCGTGATCCCGGCCGTTGCCCTTATGCTTGGCATCGGAATGCTCCTCAGCGCGATCCTGGGTCCGACGAAGACAGGACCGGCGAAGTCCTGGTATGATCCGGTACCCGCAGCGGTCTCGACGGGAACGACTGTTTCTGTAGTGACCACCCCGCGTGAGTGGCCAGTGATCGCAGACATGAAGCCGCTCCTGGAATCCATCACGCCGAAATCGGGCCTTGCGTACGTGTTCATCTTTTCGCTCCTCGGCCCGCTCGCGCTCTATCGCGGTCCGTTGAACATCTGGGGTCTTGGATATGGAGTCGGAGGGATCCTGCTCGCGACCGGCGTTCCCCCCGGAGCGGTCATGGGCATCCTCATGTCCCTCGGCATCATCCAGGGCGTTTCCGATCCGACCAACACGCAAAACGTCTGGGTCGCCAACGAGGTCCGCATCGACGTCAATACCATCATGTGGAGGACGTTGCCGTATGCGTGGGCCGTTGCGATCGGTGGGTTGATCGTAGCGGGGGGATGGTTCTTCTAAGGCAAAAGGGGTAAGTCAAAAGGCAGAAGGAAAGAGGAAGAATCTATTCTTCACGATCATAGACCAAAAATGTATACACTTTCTTCTCTCGTGTCTGGTGGAATTGTCGTAGATTCGTTCCACCAGGGGAAAGGGGGAAGAAGTGAAGATCTACGATATCAAGGATCGTTCATTCGCGTTCTCAGTTGCAATCGTGAAGTTTGTTACAGGCGCTTCACCGCGGAGGCTTGAACATTCGTTGTTTGATCAGCTTCTGCGCGCAGGCACGTCGATCGGAGCGAACATCCGAGAGGGTCGAGCTTCGAGCTCAAGGAAGGAATTCATTCGGTACTACGAGATAGCGCTCCGTTCAGCAAACGAAACATCGTATTGGCTCCAGCTTATGGAAGCGTCCCTGGATATGGAGAAGCCCCGAATTGTGCAACTCATGCAAGAATCAGAGGAACTCTCAAAGATTCTTGCCGCAAGTATCATGCGACTCAAGTCGTCAATGCGATGAGTCCTTGCTTCGGCAAAGCCATGCACGCCAAGTCCCACAACGGCCAACTCTTTTGACTTCTGATTTTTGACTTCCATGCCACGCGCTCAAGTGTTTTCCCCTCGGTTATCTTCCTCCGTCAAGCTCGGCATCGACGTCGGCGGCACCTTCACGCATGCTGTGGCTCTGGATGGGGGGTCGCTGAAGGTCATCGGGAAGGCGATGGTTCCGACGACACATGCGGCCAAGGAGGGAGTTGCGCGCGGTGTGGTGGAATCGATGCGGCTGCTGCTCAAGTCGGCGAAGATCGATCCGAAACGAGTCTCGCTGATTGCGCACAGCACCACGCAGGCGACGAATGCGCTGCTCGAAGGAGATGTCGCTACGGTGGGCATCATCGGAATGGGAACCGGCGCGGACGGCTGGCGCGCGAAGAGCCAGACAAACATCCGTCATCTGGAACTCGCGCCGGGGAAGTACCTCAAGACCTGTCATCGGTTCTATGATACGGGAAAGGGTGTGGACGAAGCTCGAATCCGCACGCTAGTGGACGAGCTCCGTTCGGAGGGAGCCGAGGTGTTTGCGGTCAGCGAGGCCTTCGGCGTCGACCATCCGGAGAACGAACAGCGGACCGCTGAGATGATCCGCGAAATGGGATATCTCGCAACCGCCGGAGCGGAGATCACGCAGCTCTACGGGCTGAAAGTGCGTACACGGACCGCCGCCATCAACGCCAGTATGCTTCCTAAGATGCTCGAGACGGCGGAAATGACGGAACGCTCCGTCCGTGCGAGCGGAATCAAAGCTCCGTTGATGATCATGCGCTCTGACGGCGGTATTATGGATGTGAAGGAAATGCGGAGGCGCCCGATTCTCACCATGCTCTCGGGTCCGGCCGCAGGCGTCGCAGCAGCACTGATGTATGTCAAGATCTCCGACGGCGTCTTCCTGGAAGTGGGTGGGACGAGCACTGATATCTCGGTCATCAAGAATGGCCGTCCCATGGTCCGGACCGCCGAAGTGGGGGGACACCGCCTCTTCCTCCGCACCCTCGACATCCGGACCGTCGGCATTGGCGGAGGGTCGATGGTTCGCACGCGAGGCAACGCGATCGAGGACGTCGGTCCGCGCAGTGCACATATCGCCGGACTGCGGTATATTTCGTTTGCATCGTCGCAGGAACTGAGAGGGCTGAAGGCCGATCACATTCAACCGAAGTCGGGAGATCCGGAAGACTATCTGCGAATCACGGCCGATGGAGGAAATGCGTTCGCCCTGACGACGACGGAAGCGGCGAATGCGCTCGGTCACGCACGCGAGCACGCAAAAGGGAATCGCGAAGCACTCGATGCTGCGTGGCGCTGGATCGCGCATGAATTCCGGTCGTCGGTGGAAACGATCGCAACGGCGATCCTCGACAAGGCGACGGAAAAGGTGATCGCCGTTGTCCGGCAATTCATTGCAGAATACAAGCTGGACCCCAAGCTGTTGGCGTTGGTCGGCGGCGGCGGCGGAGCGGAGACCATCGTTCCCCATACGGCACAGCGCATGACGATGGATCACTGGATGGCGGAGAATGCCGAAGTGATCTCGGC
>JBFYQI010000261.1:0-5756 GCA_041302875.1 Ignavibacteria bacterium | reverse complement strand
TGTTCCGTCAGATGAGATCCGCTGAGCATAGATCCCCGCGGGGACCACTCCGTACCGATACGCGATGAACGCGCCGCCGGCGCCGTCGCTCGCAATGGACGGATTGAACCACGTGTTTCCTGTCGTGATCTGCTTCCCCTGCCTTCCCCACAGTGCCTGACCGGAGGCATCGACGTGCTGAACATAGATGTTCCCCGTATACTGACCGGTGCGTGCATCCACCCAGGCAATGATGGCTCCGCCGGCATTATCGCTGATGATGCAGGGAGCATATTGCTCTCCGGTCGTGTCGCAGATCATTACGCCGTTCGTGGTCCACTGGGGAATTCCCAGTGCGTTCAGACGTTGCACGAAGAGATCGCCCCCTATGTTCGTCTTTTCCTTTCGCTTATCCCCCCAGACGAGGAGCACTCCCCCCGCGCCGTCGCTGCATGTTCGAAGGATTTGCGAGAAGCTTGCGTCTGAGATCGTACAAACGGGAGTGTTCACCGCGGAATTGTTACTCCATTGCGACAAACCATTCGGCGGCAGGAAGAGGCAGAGAGCCAACAGCGGCAGCAAGGTGCGGAGGAGGATCATTGAAACCTCCATGGATGGGAGAAGAGTTGGTGAGTGAGAGAACACGAAGAGCTCCCTGGAGATGAGGCCAGGAAGTCTGGGCAGGAGATCGTGGACGAGAAAAGGTACTCGGGCATCCGGAGAGAGTCAAGGGATCAAGGATTTAATCCCGGGTCCCGACCACCTCTGATGAACAACCATCTTCTCAATGCAACCTGTAGTTCGTTGGCACCCACTTTCCAAAGAGATCGTTGCGGGAGAGAAGCATGCTCTGCAGCGCCGTTGAAATGTAATAATGACGGAACTCCGGAACGTTCCTCCCAATACGGCAACGGTCCATTTCCCCCACCATCATCCACCGACAGCCATATTGTGAGCAGGGTTGTTCGAGGGGACAAGCGATGTCCGAGAATAGAACTGCTGGAAACCGAGAGCGAGGATATATTCCGACGGAGAAATTGAGTTGTCGTTGAGGATGCGTTTTGCTATTATTCTTTCTCAACGCTGCATGCAAACACAAACGATCTCCCGCCAGACCACAGGAGGTGCTCAATGTTGTCCTGCCGAACACTCTCGTTCTTGATTCTCATCGCTTGCCTTCTCGTCACCATCGCGCCGAACGCTCCCGCCGCCGATACAAAGGACCTCATTCGCCAAGCCAAGGCCGCGCTCCGGGCGGCTGAGAACACAAGCGATGCAGCCATCAGGAATGCCAAACTCGACGAAGCCCGCGTGCTGATCGATAAGATAAAGGCCGCCGATCCGAAGAACAGCGAGATCAGAACGCTCGAGAGCAAGTACCGCTACATGGACACTGGCCGCGAAGCGACGAAGGCCTCCGCCAGCGCACCGGCGATCGACAAGGGAAGAATGAAAGAGGTGCTCGACGACTGGAATGCCATCATTAAGCAAGACAAGGACCTTCACGACAAGACGAGCCGGTTCTTCCCGCATGCCGAAGGGATGTCATACACTCCGGAGCAGACAGATCAGGTTCTCGCGGTCATCGACGACGTGAAACGAGATCAACCGCGAATCCTCGCATATCTGAAAGAGTTTTCGAAGAAGTACGGCGAGCCGAACGACGACATGGACAGGAAGTTCTACGCTCTCACGCCGAAGGATCCAAAGAAGGGGATGTACGACGAAGAGAACCAGCGTCCCTCGGAATTGCCCAGCCAGTGCTACAAGAACATCATGAACCGATTGACATGGATTCAGGAGAACCCGAAGAACGAGGCGAAGGCGATCATGAGAGGCGCGATGGAGCTGATCGCGAATGCCGATTTCACCCAGGATACGAAGAGGGATGAACAATTTGCAGCGGCTGACGCAGAGCTCAAGCGGGCGAAACGCTTCAGCCCCCAGGATAGTGAGATCGCACAAGCGTTGGTGACGCTACAGGCAAGCCGCAAGAAATCGCAGGCCGACGTTCAGAAAGCTCTCGAGTCCGCGCGTTTCCCCGCCACCGTCTCGAACTTTGCCGGTCCGGGCAAGGTTCCCGATCTGATCGCAGCCGCAAAGGCCTATTATGCCGATGCCTATCCCAAGGAGAAGATACTGGCAGTAAGCGTGTCGGGCGGTTGGATCGCCACGAAGCACAATATCCTTGGTCAGCCGATTCAGTGGGGACTGCCGGTCTTCTGCGCCAGCCGGCAGAACGAACCGGACGTCTGCCGGGTTTTCAAGATGACCCTGCTCACCGGCATTGGTCTCGATGTTGCCAAAGCACCCCCCTTCACCGATCATTGGACCGGAGATTCGTACCGGATGAAGATCGCCAATGTAGGTTCACTCCGGTAGGCATGACTCCTTGGTCCGTCCCCGGGTCCGTCCCGGGTTCCAACCCGGGGTCGATCTTGAAGGTTTGGGACTGGCTTTTGGGTTGGACAACGCGCACCGGGTCATCGACCGGGTTCGACCTCGAAGCATTGGCACATCCCAAATCGCAACCCGTCCGGGAAGATGGTCGGGACAATGGTCGGGCCTCTTCTTGAAGAATTGGGACAGGGAGAAAGGTCTAAGGCGTTGGCTGGCGTCTGCGTACTCTATCTCCCAGATTGATGAGCCCGAATCATGACTCCGAAAGAACCATTTATGCTTCTTTCATCCGCCTCCCAACGCACCGATTGGTTCATCATGGCGGGCATGTCCTTCGCCACCTTCGGATTCCTGATGTTGACCAGCCTCTCTGCATCGTACGGATACTTCATCGACGAAGTCTACTATCTCGCCTGTTCAAACCGCCTTGATTTCGGATACGTCGACCATCCTCCGTTGTCTATATTTCTCCTCGCCATCAATCGACTGGTCTTCGGCGATTCGGTCATGGCTACCCGCCTCCTCCCGGCCCTCGCGGCCGCAGGGAATGTCTTCTTGACCGGTCTGCTGGCGCAGTCCCTTGGCGGATCTCGGAGCACCATCATCATCGCCTCCCTCGCCGCGACGGCGATGCCGGTTCTGATGCTGATGGGGAGTTTCTACTCCATGAATGCCTTTGAGCCGCTTCTGGTCAGCGCCATCCTCTTCCTTCTTGTTCGGATGGTCCAGCGGGAGGAACCACGGTATTGGTTGATTGTCGGCGCGCTCGCCGGCGTTGGACTTGGATTCAAGCACACGATGGTCGTCTACCTCGTGGCGCTGGTGATTGGCCTGCTGGCCACGCGAACGCGTCGATTGTTGTGGAACCGATGGCTGCTGCTCGGAGTCATCCTGTGCGCGGTTCTCATTCTTCCCAATGTGCTTTGGCAATTCGCCCATGGATTCCCGTCGCTCGAGTTCTATCGGAATGCGATGATGAACAAGAACGTCCCCCGCTCTCCTCTCGAGGTGGTGTTCGATCAACTCGTGTTCTCGAATCCCTTCTCCGCGCCGCTATGGCTCGCCGGGGTAGGCGCGCTGCTGTTCGCTGGATGGAGCAGGCGCTTCCGGTTCCTCGGATGGACCTACCTCGTCCTGCTGACGATCATGTTCATCAGCCAATCGAGTCGCCCGGACCGGATCAGTGCCATGTATCCGATCCTCTTTGCGGCAGGGGCGGTCGCTCTGACTCGCATCGGCTCCATTCCGCTTCGCCGATGGGGACTTGGGTTGATGACCGTCTCGCTTGTGACCGGCGCGTTCGTCTTTGCTCCCGTCATGACGCCGCTCCTTCCACCGCCACAACTCCGGACCTATCTCCGGACCATCGGCTTCGCTCCATCCATCGAACGAGGAAAGATGGATGAGCCGATCCCGCAGTGGCTCGCCGACCGGTTGGGATGGAAGGAACTCGCAGCGGATGTTGCGATGGTGGTGCGGTCGCTTCCCCCCGATGAGCGAGCAAACGCGGTCATCGTCAGTACGAACTACGGAGAAGCCGGCGCGCTGGAAGTGTATGGTGAAGAGTTCGGCCTTCCCCCCGTCTATGCGACGCACAACACGTATCATCTCTGGGGGCCTCCGCCGGATTCGGCACGAGTGTTCATCGGTGTGTACGTGAGCGGAGACGACCTCCAGCGGTTCTTCGGGTCGGTTCACGAAGCGGCTGTCCATACGTGTGAAGACTGCACGCGCCCGCAGCGGCGCATTCCGATCTATGTCGCACGCGCCCCGAAGCTGTCCATTCGAGAGGCCTGGCCTCGATTCAAGATCTACAATTAGTATGCGGTCCGGGATCCGGTCCGGGATCGGCTTCGTTGGTCCTTCCATCCTGGTCCTTGGACCTCGCTTGGCATCTTGCGTTCTTGTGGTCTTGGATCTTCCATCTCGTGGTGGTCTTCATCGCTCACTCTGGACAAGATAAAGCTTGTCCAACGATTTCCATCCGTGGTCGTCTTTGAAACGCAGATTCTTTCCCGACTTCTGAATTCTGAATCCTGACACCTGCCTTCTGCTCCCGGCTCATAGGCTCATCGGCTCACCCGCTCTCCCAATTACACATGGCGAATTTCTTTGGACACACGGTGTGATCTCATTATCTTTTCGCTCGCTTCTCATGCGAAAGGAGTTTTGACGATGGCGACTGGTATTCAACGAAATGTGATCCCGAGTCCTGATGATCGCATTGTAGTCATTCGTGGAAAGCGCGTGATTCTGGACCGTGACCTCGCTGAGTTGTTCGGCGTTGAAACGAAATACCTGAATCGTCAGGTTCGAAGAAACCTGAACAGGTTCCCAGAGGAATTCTTGTTTTCTTTGTCACCGGACGAGCGGAACGAACTGGTGACAAATTGGCACCGGTTCAATCAGCTCAAGCATTCCTCCGCACTACCGATGGCGTTCACGGAGCATGGTGTCGCCATGGCCGCCACTGTTCCAAATAGTCCACGTGCCATTCAGATGAGCATCTTCATTATTCACACCTTCGCTCGGCTCCGACAAGTGATCAATACTCATCGGGAACTGTTGGAGCACTTTCGTCAGCTTGAAGAACGGGTCGATGGCCACGACGTCGCACTCCGGACCATCCTTGAGGCGATCAGACATCTCATTGACCCGGCAACGCAGGAGAAGCAACGGCCGATCGGATACTAAGAATCGAGATGTAAGAAAGAACGTTTGGATGGAGTTGGTAGCACCTCGCGGTAGTCTTCATTCCTCGCTTTCGATGAGCAAAGGCTCGTCCAACAATCCGCATCCGTGTTTATCCTCCTTCATTTCGGTCCCGGACCCGGTCCGTAATCCAGTCCGGGATCGACATTGAAGGTTTGGCACTCCTCCCCCAGACAAGCTGAAGCTTGTCCAACTCCAGGCTTGGTGCTCCCTGCTCCAGACTCCTCCTATCTCATCAGCACAAGTTTCCGCGTGACGGTGGATTTTCCCACTCGAAGACGGCAAACGTAAATGCCGCTGGAGAGCCCCTCGGCGTTCCATTCGACCGTATATCTTCCGGGCGCCCGCTCTCCTCTCACGAGCGCCGCGACTTCGCGCCCCGACATGTCGAACACACCCAGCTCAACATCACTGCTGAATGTGCCTTCGGCGGGTGCGGGAACCTGATAACTGATGACCGTTCTCGAATTGAACGGATTCGGATAATTCTGGAACAACGCGACGGTCGCGGGCCTTCCCATCGCATCCTCATCGACGGCCGTGATGAGCACCGGTGCGGCGGACAGCGGGGCGTTGACGATCTTCCCCGAAATGAACGCGGCACTCAGGACGATGTCGACCTCCTCGGCGATACGCAGTTCAACTCCTCCGGTCGATGTCTCGAG
>JBFYQI010000259.1:0-4185 GCA_041302875.1 Ignavibacteria bacterium | reverse complement strand
GGGACGTTCACGAACGAGCGGGAGGTCGAGGTCAAGGTCACCGGCTTCGACATTGCGGGGGCCACCGCGATCGCGAACACGATCAAGGCAAAGATGGAACAGGTCGAGGGATTGGTCGATGTCTCGCTCAACGTGAAAGAGACGACGGCGGAGCTGCAGGTTCATCTGAACAAGGAGCTGATGAATCACTACGGCCTCTCCTCCATGCAGGTCGCCGCGAACATTTCCACGGCCGTGCAGGGGCGCGTCGCGTCCCAGTACCACGAGAAGGGGGATGAATACGACATCTTCGTCCAGTTCGCGAAGGAATACCGGGACAAGAAGGAGTCCCTCGAACAGATCGAGCTGGTCCTGCCGACCGGCGGGAGGATCCGGCTCACGGACATCGCGACCATCGCGGAAGAGCAGTCCACTCCGACCATTTTCCGGGAGAACCAGAACCGCTACGTGTCGGTCGGATGCGCGCTCTCGGGAATCGATCTGTCGGCGGCGGTTGCGGCGGTCAACACGATCATCGCCGACACGCCGGTCCCGTCCGAGTACCAGGTCATCGTCGGTGGAACGGCGGAGGACCAGCAGGAGGCGTTCTTCTATCTCGGGCTCGCATTTCTCGCCGCCGTTCTGCTCGTCTACATGATCATGGCCGCGCAGTTCGAGTCCTTCGTCGATCCGCTCATCATCATGTTCACCGTCCCGCTGTCGATCATCGGCGTCTTCTTCTTCCTCGCCATGACCGGGACGACGCTCAGCGTGATGGCCCTCGTCGGCATCGTGATGCTGGTCGGCATCGCCGTCAACAACGGCATCGTGCTTGTGGACTACATCAATCAACAGCGGCGGCGGGGCATGGAGTTGTTTGAGGCGGTTGAATTCGGCAGCAAGGCGCGGATGCGTCCGGTCCTGATGACGGCCTTGACGACCATCCTCGGCATGGTTCCCCTCGCGATCGGCATGGGCTCGGGCTCGGAGACCTGGTCCCCCCTCGCGCGCGCGGTCATCGGCGGACTGACGGCGACGACGGTTTTGACGCTCCTTGTGATCCCCGTGCTGTACATTGTGTTCGAGCACGCGGGAGAGCGGGTAAAAGGATACTTGAAACGGAAAGGGCTTCGACGATGATCCTGAAGTATGTGCTTGCCTGGTTCGGCATGATGATGCTGGCGATCCTTAATGGAACGGTGAGAGACTTCGGTTACAAGCCGTATGTCGGAGATCTCGCGGCCCATCAGATCTCCACCGTCATCCTTCTGCTGTTGTTTGCAGGATACATGTGGTGGCTCACAACGAAGTGGCCCTTAGCGTCTGCCGGACAAGCATGGACCGTCGGCATCGTCTGGTTCCTGATGACGGAAGCATTCGAATTCGGGCTGGGATTACGACGCGGGATGACCTGGGAGGAGATGCTTTACACGTACAATCTGCTGGAAGGCCAGCTGTGGATATTCATTCCGGCGTGGGTTCTCCTCGGGCCGTACGTGTGCTACCGATTACATGCCCGGCGTTCTCAGTCCGACAGTACTGCGAGTTGATACTCAGGGGAACCCTCCTGAACGTCTTTAGACCATCTGTATGAACTTCTGGACCGTTTCAAATGCGCGACGTGCGTGCATCGCCTGCGTGTCCGGGTCGGCAGCGTTATGAAATACCACAACCTGCTGTGAACCATACGAGTTCACAGTGTCGAATTTGTCCCGAAGCATCTGGATAGCCCTTGCGACGTGCTTGTTCTTCGACTGCGCACGCCAGCGTTTCGCCAGTTCCTCCATACCCCCCGGATAATGTTCAATGCAATAGCAGATGTCATACGCATCTTTGGGCTTGTCGCGCTTCGCGAGCGCATGGGCCTTCATCACCAGGAAATCTGCGATGGAGGCTACGCGCACTTCCACGGAATTCTCCGCACCCGTGATCATTCTGCCCGCAACCATCACACGTTCCGGATTCTTCAGTGCCAGTGAACAGCCGTCGGCCTCCAACGGTCGGAAGCCATCCGTCAACGGAGGCACATTCCTTTTTGTTTTCGCTTCCGGGGCTTTCAGGAAATCGACGTCGACGCGAATCGGGATCTCGCCATCGGCAAGATCCACCATCGTGTACAATCTGAACGGTTCCTCCGCCTGTACATACCTCCGTGTGTCGGACAGCGTTTGGACAAGCCTGGCATACCGCCCGTCGTTCAGACGCTTTGCATCCAGCGCAATGTCAACATCGATGCTTCCGATATGCTGCTCCTCGGCTGCGGGCAAGAGAAGATCGGGGACCCATCCGCCGACGACGACCATGCTGTCCTTGTATGATCCCAGCACTTGTCCCAGATCCACAAGGACGCGTTTCGCGGCCGTCACCTGGCGCTCACTGTATTCATCTCGATGCCGCGGTTCTTGCATCATTGGAGTCCGCGCGCCTTCCATACCGGCATCAACCGCTGGTTCAACAGCGCTTCCGCAGCCTCGTCACCGCGGCCGCCGCAATGAGAGAGATCGATGTATGTCTGGACCGGATTTGTGCACATCAGGCGATGTTGGTTCGGCCCCCCGCCGTCGCCGAGATAGAACACTCCTTCATCGTCAGGGACCAGCACCAGAACATTCTCGCCGGACTCGACGGGTTTTGCTTCCGCCAGTTTCTCGAATGTTGCCAGGTTCGTCTCGGCGATGAACAGCCAGGTCTTTGATTGACGGACGTGGGGCGCCTGGAACTCTGCCGCCGAGAATGCTGCATACGCCGCGAGACCGCCGCTGACGGCACCGAACCGGTTCAGCGCGTCCAGAAGTTTCTTCCCCTGAAGCATGGTGAAGTATCCGTGCAGCTCATGGCGTTCAAATTGATACGCCTCGCGCCATGCAGCGAGCAGTTGTTTCGGGTCACGCAACCGGAAGCCGTCGTCCCCGCCGGGCTCGACGTAGCCCTCGTCCTTCAGGTGTCGCACGATCTTGTTGACCAACCCGAGACTGACGGCGGGACGACAGTGCACCTGCATCTCCCGCTGCGTCCAGATCTTCCCGATGTTTTCCAGAACAAGAAGCGTACGGATCACGCGGCCCGCTTCCCGTGTGCTCAGATTAGCCGTCGGTCGAGGTCGCTTGTGGACAGGATCAATCCCCGTATGCCGAAGCGAGAGAAGTCCTGGAATGTTCAATGAATGATTCCCGGCAAGGTCGAGCCAGCTCCAGCCGTGCTCCGCGCACAGTTCCGCCACGCGGGGCGACACCCATGGCAGCGCAAGCACCGGCACCACCACTCGCGGCCGTCCGGCGGGGGCGAGCACTCTGTCGGCTGCCGCATGAAACACGCTTGGGCGCATCTCCTGCTTGCATACCACGCACAATGCGGCCTTGCCGCCGCCGGGCAGCGGAATTGTTGCCAGAAGGTCGAACCCGGCGTCCGGCCCGCTGGCAGGTTGGTCCACCTTCCACCCGCGCAGCCAAGCCACTCCCTCGAGCAATTCACGCAACCGAACTGCGAAAGCGCGTTCAAGTCCCCGTTTCGACACCGCTTGAATGTTCACGAATACTCCATGTTCATGGTTACGTGAACATAGTCTATTTTGTGAACATAATCAATGCCCGAAATTCGAGCAAGAACACGTCCCCCAGTCTTAATACTTAATACTCCCTATTTAATACTCTCTACCCAATACTCCTCCAACTCATCCGCATAAGCACCCAGCACAAGCAGAAGATGATTCCCCAGCGGTTTGCGGAGAAGTGAAGCGGCGGTCCCTGGCTCGCGGAACCGAAGTTTCACCTGCGTTCGGCAGAGATGTTCTGACGGCGTTGTTTCCTCCGTCTCCCCTTCTGCCACCCAGAGCTGATCGAGATCTTTCCCGCCGATCCGGAAGACCGTCACCGCGCTCTTGAGGAACGTTCCCTGGATGCCGAGGCCGAGTCCGGATTCAAAGTGGGACCGGACGGAATACCCGTCCACCATCGTAAGCGGCACCGTGCAATGCGCAAGAAGCAATGAGTTGTTCGCCTCGTCGACCTGTGCCGGATTTGCCATCCAGACGGGCTTCTCCGTCAGGTAATGCGCCCAGAGCATTCCGACGGTAGACACCAGGTCCCCTTCGCATCCCGCAACGATCCCCTCGTCGTTGAGCTTCGAGAGCGCATAACAGGCGGTCGCCTTCTGACCGACCACGAGGTCGAAGCAGCGGATGGAGAGCGCGGCAAGTCCGTTCGAACG
>JBFYQI010000256.1:0-5963 GCA_041302875.1 Ignavibacteria bacterium | reverse complement strand
TTCATCACGTTGGGACCTTTGACGAGAATCTTGCCGATCTCCCCTGTTGCGCACGCTTCCCCGGTTTCGTAGTTCTCAACCCGCACGGTCACATTTTTCAGCGCGCGACCGACGCTGCCGGGTTTGTTGAAGTCCGGCGTATTAACAGAAATGACCGGACTCGTCTCGGTTGTGCCGTAGCCTTCGAGCAATGTGATGCCGTGCTTTTCGATGAATGCCTGGCGGAGGGATTCGGGACACTTGTCCGCACCGGTGAGCGCAATGCGAACGGTCTCAAAGTCCCCGCGCTCGGATTTCTGCAGATATCCCCACATGAAGATGGGGGTCCCGACGAGGAATGTGCACTTCTCTTCTTTTACAATACCGCAGATGACTTTGAAGTCGAGGGGATTGGCATACGTGACGAACGTCATGCCGTATGAGATGGGAAGCCAGAGGTGGACCGTCAAGCCGAAGACATGGAAGAACGGCAGAGTCGAGAGGAAGACATCCTCATGATAGAACTGGAAGATATCCGACATCCCCTCCAGGTTCGCCCAGATGTTCGCATGGGTGAGTTGGACGGCCTTCGGCTCCTTCTCGCTCCCGCTCGTGAAGAGGATGACGGCATTGTCGTCTTCTGGTCCGTTATGGACTCGCTGGAGGAGCCGATCGATCGGAAGTTTCGCCGTCAGCGCAGCCTTGATCTTGTCGAGCAAACCGATGCTCTTCATGATGTCCTCGAGGAAGACCATGCCATCGACCTTCCTCGCGTTGATCTTGTCCAGAAGAGCGCGCGACGTGATGATCGTCTGAAAATCGCATTTCTTCTGTGCGAACTCGCAGTTCTGCGACGCACCGGTCGAGTAGTTGATCATGACCGGCGTCCGTCCACTCATCAGCGCACCAAGAATGGTCAAGACGCTTCCGGCAGAGTTCGGCAACATCACGCCAATGAAGCCGGGATCGAACTTCTTGAACTTGTCCGAGAGGATGAGGGTTGCGATCAACGCTTTGCCGTACGTGACCTTCCGGTCGAGCGTCCGGTCGATGATCGCCAGTTTTTCCTCATATTTCTTGGCGACTTGAATGAACATATGGTGAAGAAGCATGCGTCTCTCCGTGCGCTGGTGGGGCTTTCCCGAATGTAAGCCTCAAAAGTGGGAACCACAAGGGTCGACGAGATAAAATCCGGCCCGATGTAGAAGAACTCAACAGCAATAAAAAAACGGAATCACCGTGTCGATGATTCCGTTTCTGGTTGAAGAGCCGTCCTGGACATCCGATTATTGAAAATCACCCGCGTATTGCCAGCTTCCGAGCTTGCCGTCGCTTCCGACGATTGCCGTGATCGTATTGGTCGAATTCTGGACTGACGTGCCGATGATCGTGACGTTGGTCGCGCTCGAGGTCGCGGTGTACGTCGCATTCTCATTGGTCGCGAGCTTCTGCGGAATGATGTAGCTCGTGAATGACCCGCTTCCTCCCCCCATCGATCGTGGCCGGATCTTGAACTGATAGGCATGCGCCGCGATGTTGTTCATATCATTGATCATCGCATCCTTGTTCGCCTGGATGCTCTGGGCGGAGAAGAGGCTGAGACCGACAGCGATCGCGATCCCCACGATGATCACCCCCAGAATGATCAGCAGCAATTGTTGTTGTCCCATATCGTGTACTCCTTCCTCTCATCGTTGGTTAGGAGCCATCAGCCAGCGGAGGGAACCCAAACGCCGCCACTCAACCTCCTCAATCCCGTGCTTCCCCCATTCGTCCCTTCCGCCGTTGCTCCAGCGGACGAGTCGAGACTCACGAGGCAGGCCCGCTCACCCGCTTTCCCCGCTTGCCCGCTTCCTCGTTTCCCAGTTTCCTCCGTGGGCCCTGCAGGGCTCGAACCTGCGACCCGCGGATTATGAGTCCGCTGCTCTAACCAACTGAGCTAAGGGCCCGATCTCGTTTCCCGAGTCCTCCCGGGTCGTGCTGGATATCCACGGCTGGCCAATCAAAGTAGGCAAATACGGAGGGAAAATCAACCGCAATCAAACGGGCGCTTCTGTGCGGTTTTCGGTTTCTGGAGGTGGGAGTGTGCGGGTTGCCGCCTCTTGGATCGAGATGCGGATATCGAGAGACCGTTCGATCTGGTCGCTTCCGTTCAACCCCTCCGCCACGACTCGCTTCGGATGGAGCAGAACTGCCTCGCGATCGTTTTCTCCGGCGACCGCGTCGTCCTTGAGCCGGGCAAGATACTGGACCATCTGGACGAACTGGGCGATCATCTTGAGTACGCGGCCTTTGTCCAGGTGGGCAAGCTCCGCCAGATCATCAAGATCGAAGACGATGCCGGCGAGGAATTTCGAGTCGTCCTGCGAAACATCGAAGATCTCATCCACAATGCGCCGTAGGAATTTGACGATGTCTTCTGGTTCCTTGTATGGGCGCAGTTCCTGCGTGCGAATGTCCTTCGCCGCGATCTGGATCTCGACCTTGAACGAGCGCTCCTGCATCACGCCGTCGAGCAGAACAAAACGGGAGAACGAGTACGAAAGCGAAAGAGCGAGGGAACGCTCTTCGCGTGCATACCACCCGGAAGCAGAGATCTGCTCAGAACGGGATTCGCGGTACTCGAAATCGAAGGAGAGCGCTTCGTCGGTCAACGAAAGCCGCGATGAGGGCTGGAGGCCGAAAGCGCGGAGTGCATCGCTGCGCGACGTAAGCAACGTGGCGTCTGCGTCTCCACCCCGCCCGGTGTGCAGAGACGTTGCGGCGGACGAAAGGGGGATCCCCGGGGATGGTGCGGTCGTCGGAATCGAAGTGTTGGAGAGTCCGGAGATCATCGTCTTCACCTCTCTGAGTATCGGCCCGAGAGGTGCCGGACTTGAGCGTCGTCCTACTCCCAGCGCCGCCGGAGTTCCTCCAACCGCGAATGGACGACCTCATCCGTCCGATTCAATGCCTCGAGACGGGCGTACATCCGGAACGCCGGTTCGAGGTGTGATTTGAGGGAGAACAGATCTCCCAGCTTCCGAAGCGCTGCGGGATCATCGGGATAGAGTGCAAGGATGGCCAGCATGTCGTCAATGACGTCATCCCACATCCCCATTTCCCCAAAAGCTTCCCCCCGGCGGCGGAGAAGTGCGACCGTCGTCACGGGATCGGGATTCCTCCTCAGAGAGTCCGTCGTCTGGAGAACAGCGTTCATGCCGGAGACCAGCACATTCTCCGCCGCGAGAGCTTTGGCCCGTTGGTAGTCGATGCGGGCACGGGCATGCTCGCCGAGCTTCAGCCGAAAGATCGCAGAGAAGATGTGCGCCGGGAAGAAGGACGAGTCGGACTGTATCGCACGGTCGAGCAGGCGGAGCGATTGTCGTCGGAATCCCAGCTCCCAGTAGTTCACGGCCACCACATGAAACCGGTTGGCCCGGTCTTCAGCAAGCGTCGTCTGTTCTGCAGCATGGAGTCGCGCGATGATCTCCTGGTGATACCACGCCTGCTGGATGTAGGATCCAGCCTGCTGCACGGCGCGAAATCCCTCGAACTGGCGTGCCGCGTCATCGAGGTGACCAGCGAACTCCTTCGCCACGCCGATGTGAAAGATGATCGCGCCATAGCGTCCAACCCGCGCGACAAGGCGTGTCAGGAGGGTTTCAGCCACCTCAGGTGTTCCGCCGTCAAGAAGCCGAAGTGCGGCAGAAAACTGCAGCCGGACGCTGTCGGCTCGCGTAGACACCGCCGGCGGGTCATCATGCCGCTCGCCCTGCGGATGCACTTCGAAGATCCCGACATTCGCGACGGAATGAACATGGCGGAATGTGTACTTGCCCGACTGCACGAACAACGCTTCGTGTTCCCACAATCCGACGCGCGATGCGATCGTCACGACATACCGCACATTGTAGTTCCGCACCATCTGATTGAAATGATCCGGCGTCACATTGGGATCGGTATCGATGACCTTTCGACCTCCGGTCCAATAGCCAATTTCCTTCCAGCGGCTTGTGATCACCGCCGAGGGGGGAGTGTTCGACTTCAACCACTCTGCCGCAAGATGCAGCGGCTTGGCAAATTGCTCAGGATAGGCTGGGGCGGTGGAGATCTTCCGATAGAGCGCTACAGGATCAGCGCCGAAGGACAAACTATTCCGGACGTAGCTTTGAATCCAGACGAGATTCGGAAGCAAGAGGATCACACCGAACACGATCGCGATGCGATGGATCGTCGGACGGTTCAAACGCTCGTACATCCACGCAACGCCGAACATCCCGAAGAGGAGCATCAGCAACACGATGGGGAAGAGGAAGCGGATATCGTTGATCGGATAGAACAGGATCGGACCGAAGTAGAACACGATGAAGATCAGCGTCACGGGGAAGCCACGCCATGTTCGTGCGGCGCGCCAAATGCCGAGGGCGACGAGCAGCAGCGTGACGGTGGCAAGGATGTATTGTGCCCACGGCATGATCGACAGGATACCGGCGACCAGCGGATCGTCTGGCGAGATCACGCCCATCTGCCGTGCGGCGAAGTCAGGATAGAGCACCAGTCGGCCGAGAAGGCTGAGATAGACCTGCAGGTTGCTCCAGAACCGCGTGCCGAGTTCCGTCAGCAGACTGACATCGTTGGAGGTGAAATAGTGGGTGAAGAAGAGCCGCGTGTTGCGCATGGGCGGATTCTCGATCGCCGCGATGACGACCTCATTCCGAATGAACCAGAGCGCATAGAAGAGGAGTGAAACGAAGAGGATCAGCAGTGCGCGGCGATGCTGCTTGAGGTAGAAGAAATAGCCGACCGCGCCGAGCATGAGTGTCAGGCCGACCTCACGCAGAAAGATGCCCGCGAGGATCGTGGCAATGAGGCCCGCTTCGGGGAGGCCGTGCATCTCCGGCTGGGCGGTCAGGCGTTCCGCCAGCATGAAGAACACGATGACGCAGACGGCGAACGGAACGTCCGAAAGAACCTGCGTCGAATAGACGAGCATCAGCGGATTGACCGCCAACACCGCAGTTCCGACCAACGCCTCGCGTTCGCCGATAGTATTCCGAAGCCAGCGGTGGAAGAGGAGCAGCACGACGAGACCGAAAAGTACCGTCGTGGCTTTTGCGGCGGCGACACTTCCCGGGAGAAGGAACGCGTCCGGAGTGATCAAAAACGGATAGAGCGGCGCGTGGACGACGTATCGTGTCGGTTCGGGTTGTGTGGTATCTTTGAATCCGTCGAAGTTCGCGAGCGACTCTGCCCACATCAGATAGCGGGCGGAATCCGGTGTGTACATCAACATCTCGTTCAGCGAGGCGGCCCCGACGAGCAGGTAAAGGAGTACGATGGCGACAAGGGGCTTGCGAAGGAATCGTCCGACATTCATCACGTCACCGTTGGAATTGCAGATTGAACACGACGATCTCAGGGACATTACCCGTACGCACCGGCGGTCCCCATGTTCCAACGCCGGAAGAAACGTAGATGGAGGTCGATCCCTTCTGCTTCAACCCCCAACTGACCTCGTAGACCACTTCGGCGATGTAGTTGAACGGCCAAAGCTGTCCGTTATGCGTGTGTCCCGAGATCTGGAGGTCCGCGCCAAAGTCCACGGCCGGCTGCAGGTCGATTGGCTGGTGGTCCATGAGGATGATCGGTAACGAATGGTCGATGGACCCGGCGAATTCCTCGAGCGGTCGACGCTCTTTCCCCTCGAATTGCCTTCTGCTCACGTCCTCCCTGCCGACAAGAACAATCGTGTCGTCGACCGTCGCCGCCGAATCCCGCAGCAAGCGAACGCCGTGTTCGGTCAGATAGGCCGCGGCTTCCTCCACCCCTCCGATGAATTCATGATTCCCCGTGATCCCGTACACACCCAGCCGGCTCTTGATCCGTTTGAGGCTCTCCCCCAGGTCCTGCCGGATCACCGGTTCGAGGTCCTCATCGATGACGTCGCCGGCGAAGAGCACGAGGTCCGGATCGAGCGCGTTGATCTCCTCGACAATGCGTGC
>JBFYQI010000243.1:0-3168 GCA_041302875.1 Ignavibacteria bacterium | reverse complement strand
GGACCATCGAGCGTTTACTGCGCTCGTGGACCGGTATAGGGAAAAAGGAATGGGTTTGGCATTGCGCATGCTGCGAAGCCACGAAGAAGCAGAAGAGGCCTTGCAGGATGCGTTCGTCAGGGTGTACCGGGCGATCGGGGATTTTGAGGAGAAATCAACATTTGGCACGTGGTTCTATCGTATCCTTTTCAATGTTTGCTGTTCGAGACTGGAGACGCGGAAGACACCGTTCGTTTCGATCGACGAACAGGACGACGGGAGTGGAATGATATGGCCGTCGGACGAACCCTTGCCAGATGCGGAATACGACAGCAGAGAGTTCGAGCGGATTGTCGCGGATGAAATCGCCGGACTCCCTGAACCATTCGGATCGACTTTCGCCCTGTTTGCATTACGTGAATTGAGCTATGACGAGATCGCCGAAGTTGTTGGAGCTCCATTGGGGACGGTGAAAGCACGAATATTCCGCGCACGAGCCATTCTCAGGAGGAGCATACCCAAGAGGCTGGGGGTTGCTGCAGCACCTGCCGTTTTGCAAGAAGGAGAGAGGTCGTGAAGCACTTGACACCAGACGAGATCGTGGCGGTCGCAGATCAGACGATCGCGAATGGCAGCCTTTCGACGGCGCTGCGTCATCTTGAAGAATGCCCCCGCTGTCGCAGGGAGGTCGATTTTCAGAAACGAATCCTGAACAGCGCTCGCCCTGCAACTCGCGTGTCGGTCTCAAAAGAATTTGCAGGACGACTTGAGGCAAGACTGAATTTGCCACCAGAACGCCGGCATCTTCCAAGATACTTGGGGAATCTGGGCAGCGTATTCGGGTTCGCCATGGTGGTGGGATTGTTCGGTATCATCTATGACCTAGTTGCGAACTTCCAACCGAAGCCGCAGACAGAACGTTTTTCCTTTTGGTCCGACCTCTCAGTTCGATGGGAGCTCTTTGTCGATTGGATTCGTTCGCAGAACCTCGCTGTTCCCCAATCCGCTCTTCCCGCCATACCGACCGATTCCACCTCGTTTTATGCCTCCGTCATCGTGGCCATCGTCGGGCTTATTGTCATCGATAGGCTCCTGGGAGGTCACTTCCTCCATCACCACGCGTCCCGCAATAAATAGTCCGCGACGTCCTTAGCTGTCCTTCCCTTATGCCCAAAGAGTACTTGACAACAATCACTGTTTTCGCTATATTAGCACTCGTTAGTATGGAGTGCTAACGCTCTCCATCAGTGAAATTGACTCAAATTCATCAACCTAGAGGAGAGGAGTCCTATGACGCTCAAACCATTGGCCGATCGGGTCATTGTGAAGCCGTCCCAGGCGGAAGAGCGGACGAAAGGTGGTATCATCGTTCCCGACACCGCAAAAGAGAAGCCCGTTTGGGGTGAGGTCGTTGCTGCCGGCCCAGGCCGAGTGTCCGACGACGGTAAGACCGTACCAATGCAGGTGAAAGTTGGCGACAAAGTTCTGTACGGAAAATACTCCGGAACAGAGGTCACGGTCGACGGCGATGAACTTCTGATCATGCGCGAGAGTGACATCTTCGCGATCATGCCCAAGTAATTGAAGAGGAGACGAACGTATGGCTGCAAAGCTTATCCAGTATAATTCCGAAGCGCGCTCCGCTCTGAAGCGCGGTGTCGACCAGTTGGCCGACGCAGTGAAGGTGACGCTTGGCCCGAAGGGGCGCAACGTCGTCATCGACAAGAAGTTTGGTGCCCCCACAGTCACGAAAGACGGTGTCACGGTCGCGAAAGAAGTCGAGCTGACCGATCCGATCGAGAACATGGGTGCACAGATGGTGCGCGAGGTCGCATCGAAGACCTCCGATGTGGCGGGCGATGGTACCACCACGGCCACGATCTTGGCACAGGCGATCGTTCGGGAAGGATTGAAGAACGTCACCGCCGGCGCCAATCCGATGGACCTCAAGCGCGGCATAGACCTCGCGGTGAAGAAGGTCGTTGAGGGTTTGAAGGAACTCAGCAAGACGGTCGGCGACGACAAGGAGAAGATCGCTCAGGTCGGTTCCATCTCCGCGAACAACGACCGCACGATCGGCGACCTTATTGCGGATGCGATGGAGAAGGTCGGAAAGGACGGCGTCATCACCGTCGAGGAAGCCAAGGGAACCGAGACCACGCTCGATGTGGTCGAAGGAATGCAATTCGACCGCGGCTATCTCTCCCCCTATTTTGTCACGGATGCCGAGTCGATGGAAGCGGTGCTTGAAAAGCCGTACATCCTCATCCACGACAAGAAGATCAGCGTCATGAAGGACCTGCTCCCGGTGCTGGAGAAGGTGGCGCAGGCGGGACGCAGCATGCTCATCATCGCCGAAGAGGTCGAGGGTGAGGCGCTCGCGACGCTTGTTGTCAACAAGCTGCGCGGAACGCTGAAGATCTGCTCCGTGAAAGCTCCGGGATTCGGTGATCGCCGCAAGGCGATGCTCGAGGATATCGCGGTCCTCACCGGCGGTCAGGTGATCTCCGAAGAGAAGGGCTTCAAGCTCGAGAACGCGACGTTATCCTATCTCGGCACCGCCGATCGCGTCACCATCGACAAGGACAATACGACCATCGTTGAAGGCGCCGGCAAGAAAGACGACATCAAGAAGCGCATCAACGAGATCAAGCAGCAGATCGACAAGACCACATCGGACTACGACCGTGAGAAGCTCCAGGAGCGTCTTGCGAAGTTATCCGGCGGCGTCGCGGTACTGAAGATCGGCGCTTCGACCGAGGTCGAGATGAAGGAAAAGAAAGCGCGTGTTGAGGACGCATTGCATGCGACCCGTGCGGCCGTCGAAGAAGGCATCGTCCCGGGCGGCGGCGTCGCGTTCCTGCGCTGCGTCGGCAAGCTCGACGATGTCAAGACGGGAAATCTGGATCAGAAGACCGGCGTGAACATCATTCGCCGCGTCCTCGAGGAGCCGATCCGTCAGATCGCCGAGAACGCTGGGTTCGAAGGCTCGGTGGTCGTGAACGAAGTGAAGGCCGGTAAGGACGACTTCGGATTCAACGCGCTCACCGACAAATACGAGAACCTCATCAAAGCCGGAGTCATCGATCCGACGAAGGTGGCGCGCATCGCCATCGAGAACGCCGCGAGCGTGTCCGGTCTGCTCCTCACCACCGAAGCGACCATTGTGGAGAAGCCCGAGAAGAAGGA
>JBFYQI010000241.1:0-2551 GCA_041302875.1 Ignavibacteria bacterium | reverse complement strand
GTCAGTCCGATCCTTCTGCTGATCGCCTTGCTCGTGAAGCTGGAATCGCGCGGTCCGGTCTTCTACAAACAGGAGCGCGTCGGCCTCGACGGAAATCTTTTCAACGTGCTGAAGTTCCGGTCCATGCGACTGGATGCGGAGGCGAACAGCGGACCGGTGTGGGCACAGAAGAATGATCCGCGGGCGACGCGTGTGGGACGGTTCCTGCGCCGCTTCAGCCTCGACGAGCTGCCGCAGTTGATCAACGTGCTCCGCGGCGACATGAGCCTCGTCGGTCCCCGCCCTGAACGACAGCACTTTGTCGACCAGTTCAAGGCGGAGATCCCGAAGTATCTTGAGCGGCATCGCGTGAAGACCGGCATGACGGGATGGGCACAGGTCAACGGCCTTCGCGGCAATGCACCGATCAGCGAGCGGACGAAGTACGATGTGTATTACGTCGAGAACTGGTCGCTCGTGTTCGACCTGAAGATCATCTTCAAGACGCTGCGAGCGGTGTTGTTCGGAGAAGACGCTTATTGAGCACTGAGCCCATGAGCACATGAGCCTGTGAGCCTGAAGTCCTAGAGCCTATGAGCAGAATCATCGATTCTTTGCTCGCGGCTCAATGGCTCACCGACTCATTGGCTTATCGGCTCATTGCTCAGTCTTCAATCAGCAATCATAATTCACAAATTCTCTTCCCTCCCATGGTTTCCGCATCCATCTTCATCATTCACGCCATCGCAGCTGTCTACGCGTTCTTCCGCTACAGGAAGGAGGGGATCGGTGAGGGATTGCTTGCGGTCGGGTTCATGGTTGTGATCTTCGCCGTGGGATGGACGATCGCAACGATGCTGACGAACCTCCTCTTTTCGCCGGAGTGGTTCGTGAAGTGGTTCTATCAGCCTCTCGATTCGAATTTCTGGGTTGAAGTGCGGGAGGAATTCAATCGCGACACGATCTCGCTCCTGATCCTGACGGCCGGAGAGGTGGTGTTCTACAAGATCGTTCTGTCAGACGGGAAAAGCGGCAAGTCTTACTTCAAGCGGAATTGAAACGATACAACGCAGCTCTGATCTACCTGTGGAGCTCCGGAAGGAAGCGGTTCGAATCTCCAGAGGCGTAGTTCGCGCATCGCCGCATCTTCCAGGCGTGCATTCGCTCGCTGTGCCGGCTGTACGCTGCGGACGTTCCCGTCCGGCGTCACAACCGCGAGAATTCTGATCTGTGCCTCAACTTTCGTCCCCTCAGGATACTTCGGAAGATCCCCGCTGAGCTTCTTGCGCGTGCCCCCGTTCGTCCACTCCAACGAGTACCCAACCCCCTTCCCCACCCCCGTACCGGGGCCTTCCTGTCCTGATCCCGTAAACCGGCCTGCCGAAGCTCCTGGAGCAACGCCCGTCCCCCGTTCAGCCGCCCCGCGCTGGATCGCACCGCGAGCCGTTCGCTCTCCCGCCGTTCCCGTCTGGCGTCCCGTCGTCGCTCCAACCGCATCCGGTTCGATTCCCTGCTTGTCCCGGGGAAGGGATCGCAGCGTTTCGGTTGACGGATCGAGTGAACGGCGTTCCGGCAGATCAAGAGGAACGGACGGAGCCGCTGCCGCATTTTGCCCCAACGATGCATCGGCATCGGTGAGCCGCGGCACCAGGTCAGACGCGAGTCCTCCCGCGGGTGACGATTCGACCTCCGAGGCCACCATGCCCCAAGCCATCTCAACTTCTTGGGGAGCACGAATTGCTTCAGGGAGGGAGAAGAAGACGAACAGCAGAAGGAGCAACAGATGAAACGCCGCTGAGGCGATCCATCCGGTTCTCAGCTCACGGGTGACCGTCGCGTTAAGGTCGATCATGCGGTTGCGTCGCGATAAGGAACTTGGTCGCTCCTGCGGACTTCGCGATATCCATCGCAAGGACAGCCTGCTGAAGACTCACGCTCCGGTCCGCCTGGATGATGATCAGCCGGGAAGGGTCGCCGTTCAAGAGCGTTGCCAATTCACCGCGCAGGCTCTCTGGCGTTACCGCTTGATTGTTCAGCGACATCGCGCCGGATTGTGCAACAGTGATGATGATCTCGCTCTTCTGTCCCTGGTCTGCGGAGGTCGCCTTCGGCAGATGCACGCGGAGACCCGATTGGATGACGAATCCCGAGGAGAGGAGGAAGAAGATGAGCAACTGCAGGACGACGTCCGTGAGGGATGCGTAGGAAAATGCGACGAGCGGTCTATTCTCGGTGCGGAATCGCATGGATCAGGACTTCTCGGCGTTGTCGGAAAGCTTCCCCGAACGGACGAGGTCCAGGAATTCTTCCGAAGCACTCTCCATCTCGAACACAAACCGGCTGACGCGAGAGACGAAGTGATTGTAGAATCCGTATGCGGGAATGCCCACGATGAGACCGAACGCGGTCGTCAGCAGGGCTTCCCAGATCCCCCCTGCGAGGTCCGCGGGCGTCGCCGATCCGCCGAGTTGTTCGATCATGCGGAATGCGCCGATCATCCCGGTCACGGTGCCGAGGAATCCGAGCAGCGGTGCGATGCCGGCGACGTTGGCCAGCATCCCGAGCCGCTGCT
>JBFYQI010000233.1:0-6812 GCA_041302875.1 Ignavibacteria bacterium | reverse complement strand
TCGACTATTTCCAGATCTTCACTTCGAACACGCCGTCCGATGTGGCAACGCCACGAAACATTCCGCGTGCATTGAACGGCGTTGCATAGTTGCCTTTTGCATCCACAGCGATGAAGCCGCCGTCGTCGGGTTCAAGCCGCCTGGTGATGATCTCCTCCGCCGCCTCCGCGAGGGTCATCCCTTTGAATTCCATCAAAGCGGACATCGTGAAGGCCACTCCTTGCTTGATGAACTTCTCTCCCCATCCCGTCCCTGAAACTGCACATGTTCTATTGTTCGCGTACGTTCCCGCCCCGATGATGGGAGAATCTCCAACGCGCCCCGGCATCTTCCCCGGCATGCCGCCGGTCGATGTCCCCGCCGCGAGATTACCATGCCTGTCGAGAGCGACACAACCAACCGTTCCGTTCTTTTCCTTCTCGAGGCGCTTCTTGTGCTCCTCCAACTCCTTCGCGCGTTTTGGCGTGTTGAAGTACGTGTTGGAAACAAATGGAATCCCCATCTGTTGTGCGAAGCGTTCGGCGCCTTCGCCGGTCAGGAGGACGTGTTTCGTTCGTTGCATGATCATGCGGGAAAGTGAGATCGGATGCGCGATCTGTTTCACACCGGCCACCGCACCGCAGGAGAGATCACGGCCGTCCATGATCGACGCATCGAGCTCGTGCGTTCCGTCTGCCGTATAGACCGCTCCGACGCCTGCGTTGAATTGCGGGTCAGTCTCGAAGTACCGGATGACCTGCTCAACGGCATCGAGCGCCATCCCGCCGCTGTCGAGGATCGATGAACCAAGCTTGAGTGCGTGCGTGAGTGCATCAGTGTAGGACCGTCGTATAGAATCCGGCATCGCGGTGCTGATGTTTCCCGCGCCACCGTGGAGGACGATTGTATAGCGGCCGGTGTAGGATGTGACTGGTTGCTGAGCGATCGCAATGAGGACGACGCTTAAGAATATCGCGATGACGAGAATTGAGCGAAAAAAGTTCATTGTCTCTCACCTTGTGGTGAATACAATCACTCTATAATAGTGGTTTCTTTCTGCAGTTGCAGGAGCGTGAGAGCGGCGCTCGTCCCCGAGCGTACGGCTCCCTCCACATCTGGCCCACCGAACGCGTCTCCTGCGATCAAGAGCGGCGGTCTTGTCGTGAGTGTGAGGAATGGTTCCGGTTCCTGCCGTACTGGCCTGCTGTACCGCCAGCCGTGGACCTGCACCTCCAGCGATTCCCCGACTATCCATTGGCGTGCTGATTGCAGCAGCATCTGTCCAACGTCTGCGCGATCGTCATTCCAATGCTCAAGGCTGAACCGCGGCGTTGCATGGATGGTGATGGCGGCGACTGTGGAAATGCGTTTCTGTAGATTGTCCACGATCCACGCGATGGGTCCATCGGGCGGTACCAATCCACCCGGAGCCGGAATGCGCGTCGGAGAATGAAGGCGCGCAAGAACGGCGATACAACGTTCGTACTCCATCGCTTCCAAACGCGAGCGGATGTTTCTCTCCAATTCTATCTGTCCCGCGATCAGGATCTCAAGCGCCTGGGGAACCGGAGCGGTCAGCATCACGGCAGAAGCGGTGACGCGTTCTCCAGAGTCGAGTCGAACATCCCACCCTTCACCCCGTTGATGCAATGCGGTCACGCGCATCCCAAGGCGCACATCGAGATCTCGTGCCAAGAATTTGGCGATGCCCGTCATCGCGGGTATTCCACGCCATCGCAGCAATCCATCCGTTGGATCTTGAAACCACTCCTCCACAACGGCAGAGTTCCTCCATTCCTCGATCGTCCTACGGAATTCGGGAGCACGCGCGACGAGCATCTGTGCGCCATGGTCGCAAGCAGCTGACCCGAGGCGTCGAGTCGCTAATCGGCCGCCAACTCCGCGTCCTTTGTCGATAACGCACACGGACCCTCCGGCATCGTGGAGGATTCGTGCGGCGGTTAATCCGGTGACGCCTGCTCCGACAATGATAACGTGGTGAGTTGATGTCATGGGGAAACCGATTCGAAGGGAGGGATCCGCCTCAGCGGTTTGTCGCCTCCGCGGCTATGTTCTTCAACATGCCTTTGAAGACCATGAGGTGGAGGGGATATATTCCATACCAATACAAGAGTCCGAGCAAGCCGATCGGATCGAAGATGGCTGTTTGCCGGATGGTTGAGGACGATTCATCACCGGTGACCTCGAACTCGAGCCACGCTCGTCCGGGCAATTTCATTTCCGCCGCCAAGCGCACTCGGTGGTCTGGCTCGTACGCTTCGACGCGCCAGAAGTCGACGGTATCACCGACGCGAAGTTCTTCAGGATGTGGACGGCCGCGTCGCAAGCCGACTCCCCCCACCAGCAAATCGAGGAATCCCCGGATCTGCCACAAGACATTCCATGCATACCATCCCGCTGTGCCGCCGATGCGCCGAATCGGGCGAAACGCATCGGAAGGCGGCGCGTTCACGGCAATGGTCCGCGAATCCACCAGCCGTGTGCCGAATCGAACACCGCCCCATGAACGGACATTGCCCGCAGAAGAAAGCGCATCCGACCATCGTGTCATCGCAAATTCGCGGTCCTCATTGGCGAGAGCTTTCTGCAGTGCGGCTTCGATGCCCATGGGACGGATGGGGAATATGCGAAGGGCGGAGTCGTCGCGCACGACTGTAGAGTGGACTATGCTTTCAATGAGTTTCCTCCCAATGCGGGCGTACAAGGGAGTGATGAGTCCGAGCCAGAGACTCGAGATGAACGGAGTCAATACCGGGACCGGAATCATCCGAATGCGCATTCCGCGATGGCGTGCGTACGCCTTCATGATATCAGCATAGGAGACCTGGTCCGCTCCGCCGATCTCGTATATTCGATACTCCGTGATCGGCAAATCCAACGCTGCGATCAGATAAGCGATCAGATCATCAATGGCGATCGGTTGCGCGGGCATCGACACCCACTTCGGAGTGGTCATGATGGGCAATCGTTCGACGAGCGAGCGAATGAGTTCGAATGATAGGCTGCCTGATCCAATCACGATTGAGGCACGGAATTCCAGCACCGGAATGCCCGATACCCGAAGGAGACGGCCCACCTCCTGTCGGCTGCGCAGGTGGGGGGAGAGAGACTGCGTGTCGTCGCCAAGTCCGCCGAGATAGATAATTCGTTGAACTCCGGCCGCTTTTGCCGCTTCTGCAAAATTCTCAGCGGCGCGACGATCGTTTGTTTCAAACGAGCCGCTTGCTCCCATCGAATGGACGAGATAGTACGCAGTCTCAATTCCATTGAGCGCACGATCGAGGCTTGGCTGGTCGAGGACATCTCCAGGAACGACCTCGGTGGTGGTTGCGACGTGTGCTCGGAGGAATTCAGGGCGCCGGGCAAGACATCGGATGCCGTACCCGGCTCGCTCAAGCGCGCGCAGAAGTCGGCCGCCAACATATCCGCTGGCGCCGGTCAGAAGGATCTTGGAAGAGTCAGACTTCAACAGAGATGAAATCATTTCGGGGAACACCCTTTCAGATGGCATGATGCAGCGTCGCGTCCTGCCCAACCTCAGACATCACTCGCACGCCATTGATCGCGACCAGAATGACAAAGACGAATGGTTAGCCCATCCAGAATCCTTTGCGATGCGAGATCCTTTCCGCAGTGTGGACAGATCGGAAAAACATCCTCTCGCTCCAGAACGGGTATCATGAGGTTCTCCTCCGAAGTGATCGCAAGGGTTTCTTCTCCGGGTCTTTCCCCGGGAGTCACCCCGGGAGTCATCCCGGGTCTTTTATGCAAGACGATCGCAACCCTGGATGAAGTGAAACCTACAGAGGGGGTAATTCAGATGCAACGTGAGGGGGACTGAATCTTCCCCGGGATGCACCCCGGGATTCACACTGGGCCACG
The DNA here is from genome assembly GCA_041302875.1 of Ignavibacteria bacterium. Classification (GTDB taxonomy): domain Bacteria; phylum Bacteroidota; class Ignavibacteria; order UBA10030; family UBA10030; genus JAKAJH01. The sequence continues at coordinate 2,930 of JBFYQI010000233.1, read as the reverse complement.
TCCCGGGGCTCTCCATTGCGCGCGTGGTGTAAATCTGGAGGTGCACAAGGATAACTACGATCACTTCGAATAGAACTTCCTGGCATAGTGTTCCGGTATCTTGTCTATCGGATATGACCCATGCATCAACGTGTGGACCCACCTGCCGTCTTGTTTTTCGAGAACGCCGGTTTGAAACACGTTTTCAAAACAGGACTCCTTCCCCCGAAAGATTCCGCAGTCATCGAGCAGACAGGAATACCATGCCACATCTCCGGAACGGGAGAATACGATGCGCAAGTCCTTGAATTGAAATCGGGTTCCACGGAAATCAGGATCCCTCCACTGTTCAGCATAAACCTTGAAGCTATCCAGATCGACCACAAGGCTGTTCGAGAAGACCCAGAAATGAATCATCTTGTCGTCCCATAAGCGGAACAGCGCATCGAAATCTTTCTCGATCGCCCAGCTGATCGATCGTTCGATCGCTTTCTGCACCGCTTCACGTTCCGGCGATACGGTCTCTTGCGTAAGACCTCTGCAGGATAAGGAAACCAAGAAAGCCGCAAGTATGGCAAATCGGATGTATGTTCTTCGCATGATGTCTCCCGTTCTTTGGCTCCCACACGTTGTTGCATGCATCGCGGAGCCGACTCACATCCAGCAAGGGGTCTTGTTCTTATACAGTTCATACTCACGGCCAAACGTCTCCATCATTGATCGCTCTTCCATAAGGATGAACCCAATGCGGATCACGATCCAGAATCCCACCGCTCCAAGGAAGCTGGTGAGAGATCCGCAGATGGCGGAAATCCCAAAGAGAATCACAAGCATACCAAAGTACATCGGATGCCGAAACACACGGAACGGACCGTCAACGATGAACGCCGACGGCTGTTCAAACGGTTTCACCGTTGTTGCTGCTTTCTTGAAGGCCTGATCAGCCCAGATGTTCAGGACGCCGCCGAAAACGATGAGGGCGATGCCGAGCAGACTGAGGGGAAAGGGAATGAGTATCACGATGGGCATGGCGAAATGCAGCACGATTGAAACAAGCACCGCGAGAGTGAAATACGTGGGAGGAAGAATTGGTCTTTGTTTCATCGAAGAAAGCCCTTGAGTTGGGAGAACCCGGACTTTTTCCCGGGAATTTATCCGGGGACTTATCCGGGGATTTATCCGGGGTTTTATCCGGGACAATTCAGCCGAAAATGGGAGATCATCACGAAAGATCTTGCCCGATTATCCCATACTTCATTCTCCAGCGTTCTACCCGCTCCTCAAATGGTGCTTTGATTGGAACCCCTGACCCAGCGCTCTCATTGATTCCCGTTGCGTCCCCCGTGCGAACAAAGTGGGCCATGCCGTCATGGTTGGCCCAGTAGTAGATGCCCCATTGTCCCAGGCTCCACTCGTCGGAGTAGGGATTGACTTCGTAGTCGATGTAATACAACTCCGCCCCGTTGATGACAAAGTTGGCCGGAAAGTAATCAATGTTCAAACCCTCTGACCGCAATCTGGCGGAGAGCGCGAACAATTGAGCAATGATGGTCTCGTCTGCGTTGCCTTCGGCTACCCATTCGTGTCCGACGTGACCTGGAATGTACGCTTTAAGAAGAAAGTGCTGTCCCTGATCGAATCCGATAAGGGGGGGCATCGGGACGCCCAGCCGCGAGAGCGTTGCATGCGCCTGAACTTCCAGAAGGACCTTGTCGTCCTTGAAAGTATAGAACGAACACGGCTCATCATGCATTCGCTTGAATACCACCTGCCGTCCCTGGAGTTCGGCCAGAAAGGAATGACCGGACTTCCCCTTGCCGAGCCTTCGAAGCAGGGTCACGATGCCGAATGATGTGTCGATCGTGGCGGGGACAGTGTCTGTGTGCCTATGGATCATTCCGTCTCAAGATCTCTGCGGCAATGTCAGACGCCGTGCTCCCGCCGGATCTCCTCGATCCGCTTGATATGATGGAACACATGACTCGCCTGCATCTCCAGGATGAATCCGACCGATACGCGGGTGATCTCTCCATTTGGCTCGCGGATAGTTGCTGATCGTTCCCAGGCATCTGTTCTATGTGCAAGGAGGTCGAGAACGTTCGCTCGCGTGGCCTTGAGCAGGGCGAGGGAAGAATGCACTGGACGCTTCGCGTAGGCCCAATTCGATGCCCAGGTCGTCTGCGGGAAGGGCGAATACCAGTCGAGATGGAATTCTCCTTGTTCGTTCCCCAGCGCCATCTTGATGCAAAATGTCCAGATGTCGTCGCCGTCGGCAATGTGGTGGACGATCTCACGGATGGACCATCCTCCTTGGGATGGAGCCTGGTCGAGTTCGGATTCGGACAGATCCTTGACGATGCGTTCCAATTGGGCCGGTCCGTCTGCATACTGCGCGAGGATCGCTCCCCGTTCACCTGTTGCTTTGAGTTCGGACATTCAGTTCACCGTGATTGTGTGTCATACGCTTCCCACACATCAGCACCCCCGGTGGAAGATCTCTCCCGTTCGAATACTGAACCCTGGAACTCCCATTCGGCCGGCTATGTTGTCAAAGCAGTAGCATTCCCTTCGCCGCAGAAACCGCAACTTGAGATCACTTCGACATCGCCTATGGCAACGAAAACGCTATCGCCGAGACAGCGTGAAGAACTCCTTACAAAAGTACGCGTTCGATTCGAGAAATACACAAGCCGCCACAGCGACATCCCTTGGGTGTCCGTAGAGGAAAGATTGAACGCCGCGGGCAAGAAGCTTTGGTCGCTGAGCGAAATGGAGCGGACTGGCGGAGAACCGGACGTTGTCGGCCGCGACAAGAAAACCGGCGACTGCATCTTCTTCGATTGTTCCGCGGAAAGTCCACCAGGCCGCCGGAGTCTTTGCTATGACCGTCTGGCTCTGGAGTCAGCGACCTCACCCGCGTTGGCGGTCTCGCGATCGCCATGGCGGCGCTC
>JBFYQI010000226.1:0-4961 GCA_041302875.1 Ignavibacteria bacterium | reverse complement strand
CAACCAGTGTCTTCAATCCGGCGCGTCCGCCTGCGATCCCCGCGATCGCGCCCGCAGTGCCACCGCCGACAACGAGAAGGTCAATTTCGCGCAGGGTCGGGAGCGAGGAAGAGGAGAGTTGCGAGAATGGCAGCATGCGATGAAGGACGAAGTATTGTCGATTAGTGATTATTGAATTTTGATTTCGGATTCCGGGGTTCGGATTTGCTCCTAGAACCAAACTCGGATGCCGGCGGAGGCTTGTATCATCTGCATGCCGCTGACGCCTTCCAATCTCAGCGCGAGGGTGGGCCAGAGCTCGCCGATGAGGATCGCATACGATGCTTGGGCGTACACGCTTATGCTCTCCGCGGGGTAGGCCTCGATTCCGGCACCGAATCCGATCTTCATGCTCCAGTCCTGCTGGCTGAATTCCGGAACGACGATCAATCCGGTCGTGTCCGTTGCATGCTCGCCACGAACATAGGACCAGCGGGTGATCACGGCAGAACCGAGGACGTAGGGATTGGCGATGCCGCCGAATATGCCTTCTGCGCCGCCCACGTAGTACGTCCCTTGCACTCCAGCACCGGCGTATTCCAGTTTGACTGCAAGATCGTCAAAATAGAGTTTGCCCGCATTTCCCTGTGTGAACCGCGCACCTTCTACCACTCCCTCCCAGAGCATGTCCGAAGAGGACTTTTGGCCGAAGGTCACCGCGGCCCCTGCCCCCGTGGAAAACAGATCTCCGAGCGTGCCAAGCGGAACAAGAAGGTCGCCTCGAATCGCGACGGAATATTTTCCGGTTCCCTGCGCATTCGCCGCGACAGCGAAGAGGACGATGGTCAGGAGCGCCAGGACAACAATACGAGTGTGTGCGTTCATATCTCACCTGCTCCCAGTCAATAGCGAATGCGGATTCCGGCGTTGAGCAGAAGGATCGATTCCATCGGGAGGATGTCATACGAATCCTTGCGAAGCGCCGCCGTGAATTGCGTGTAATGCGCGGAGGCATACAGCGTGAACATGTCGCTGACGTCCGCTGTCGCGACCACGGTCCCGCCCAATCCGAATGCCGTTCCGCGCCGCGGATTTGCGTAGTTCCGGAATCCGTAGTTGAAGTAATAGTAGTTGCCGCTGTCCGGACCGACATCGACGCGCCGCCGCTTGGACCACGATTCGTCGAGATACAAATTGCGCTCGAACGGCATCACCGTCCCCGTCACGATCCCCTCAACGGTCACCGCATCGATCACTTCGTACCGGGCGCCGAAGGAGATGCTGAACGGGTACACGTTCAGGTACTGCCTCGGATGAAGCTCCACGGAATAGAGACTATCCTTTCCGGTGTACCGTCCTGCCGTTAGCTGCTCATTCGAGATGTTCCGCAGCGTGATGAGGCGTCCGTCAAAGTATGCGCTGTCGGACCCAAGCCACAGCACGATGTAGTTCCGGTAGAGCCGCTTCCAGTATTCCCAGTTCCATTTCGTGATCGGATCCTTCTCGTCCAGCGTTACCTTGCCGTACGATCCGCCGATCTCCACGAAGAACATCTCATCCAACGCGAACCGTGCTTCTGCTCCCCCGCCGAAGCCCTTCACATTGCTCACTTCGCTCTTCTCATTCAATCCAAGAATATATGATCCTTTTGCGCCAACATGCTCAAGCTCCAGGAAGCCTCGGTCGGAGGAGCGAGCGTCCTGTGCGTGTGCAACGGCACCTGCAAGGATCATGCATGCGGCGATCATTCGTACGATTCTCATGGCATTCTCCTTACAGATTGATTCCGACCGTCACGCGGGTGATCGCACCCAGACGGCCCATGTCGCAGTAAGCCGCATCCAGCGCGACCATTTGCCAGACAAATCCCGCACCCGCGGTCCAAGTCTCTTCGTCCGAATAGAATTTGTAGCCGCCCCGGACGGTGAATTGACGCATCAGGCAATACTCCAGACCGACGTTGACCCGTTCATCGTTATCGGTCGGATGGAGGAACTCGCTCATCATGGTAAGCCGGTGGTCCTCCTCGAATCCGCCCAGGACCTCGGCCGAAGCACCGAAGCGGAAATCGGTGGGCATCTTGAACAGCGCCGCTTCGTACTTGCTTTCCAATCCAAAGTTCCGGACTGCACCGGCGACGCGGAGCGAACCGAATCCCGTGTGATACAACATCCCGGCATCGAACAGAACGTTCGTCGATTTGTAGACGTCGATCCGTTCCTGCACGTACTTCGCCGTGACGCCGAATGAGAACTTCTCCGTCATCCGACGGCCGTATGTGATGCCGATTGCGATGGCATCGGCGCTGTAAGTGCCGCCGTACTCGTACAGCGACCCGCTCGCGCTTCCTCCTTCCGCCTGTGGATCGATGTAACGCGGAATGTCTCCCATGTCGAGACGCACGACGCCGAGTCCGAAGAATCCAACATCTCCGGCGTTGTAGACGTACGCCGCCGATTGGTGCTCCGTCTCCGCGATCCAGGGAGCATAGGAGAAGCTCACGGATTGTCCGGCAGACGTGAACCCGATCGTGCTGGGGTTGCTGAACAATGCCTCGGGACCCATATCATTCAGGGAGACCGAGGCTTCTCCGAGTGCGGCGGTCCGTGCACCCACCGGGATGGTTAAAAAGGTGTATCCGGCACTGCCAACCTTCTTGAATTCCGTTTGCGAAATGAGCACAACCGGAACGAGAAGGAGCATCAACATTCGCTTGATCATGTTCATGGTGTCTTCTCCTCGTTCCTTATCGGACGATCCCGATCTTGCCGGTGATGGACTCGCCCTCAGGAGTCTCGATGTGATACACATAGATCCCGCTCACGATGAACTGTCCGTAGTCGGTCTGGAAGTTCCACGTGACGATGCCGTCCGGCTGTGTGTGATGGATCGTGCGCACGAGGTCTCCGCGAATGGTGTAGATGCGGATGGTACATGGTGATGGCATATTGAAGAATTGCACGCGCGCCTTGTCGTCCGGAGTGCCGGAGCCGCTCTTCAGGACAAATGGATTCGGCGAGACGAATACCGCGTTCTTGTCCAGCTTGTCACGCGGCGGCTGGGTCGTGCGGAACGGACGGACGACATAGTTGGGATCGAGGGAGCTGTGCGCGTACATCGACGCGTAGATGGAACTCTCCAGCGGCGGGACCCGGTTGGAGCCCGTTTCGATGAAGATGTTCGTCGTCCTCGGCGGCCAGTTTGGATGCCCATTGTCGTACGCCGTCACTGCGTAATAGTACGGGATCCCGAGCACTGCATCGACGTCCTCGTACGAATAGAGCGTCCCCGCCTTGAAGTTCACATCGCCTTTCTTGATGTCGGCGATCAACTTCCACGGCCCGATGGGAAGATAGCTCGACCGATACACGCGGTATCCCGCGAGGTCCGCCGCGGCGGTATCGCCGGGGGGATAGTCGGGATCGAGGATCGCTTCGGCCTCGTCGGTCCATTCGATGATATTGTTGATCTTCGTCGGATCCGGGTTCATCTTCACGGTGTATCGCGGAGCCGCAGGGGGATCGGGCACATTGAATTGATTGTCGTACGCCTGCTGCATCGCGGACGACATGTTCCGCAAGATGACCGGCGTTTCCGATCCGATGCGGCTGGCATCGCGCACGTAAGCAGAATCGACGGCGCTGTTGTACGAAATGCCTCCGACGAATTCGCCGACGGCGATGACGACACTGTCTCCCGGACGAATGGTCCATGGACCCAATGACATCAGCGACCAGATCCGCCGTTGCGTCATGCGTGAATCGAATGGAGAGGTGAAGGATTCCGCGGCCTGCGTTGGGTCCTTGATGATCTGGTATCGAAGCTGCGTGCCTGCGCTCGCGGTCCCGAACGGTCCGTACAGGTCCTGTTGATCCGGGGCCGCTGCCCAAACGGTGCGGATACTTCGCCGGTCGGGTGGCGGATAGGTCGGAGTGCGGTAGACCGTATCGGGGGTTGCGTAGAGCAGTTTGAATCCTGCCCATCCCGGCGCGAGGTACTCGCCATAGCCGGTCGGGCCTCCGAGCGAATCGAGGCCATATTTTACGAACCGCGTTGTCAGCGGCGTGTTGTCTGCGTAGCCGTACATCATCCGGGCACGCACGCCGGTCGGTTCATAGTTGAATCGATTGTTCCGTGCACCTGCATTCAATCCCGGGAACAGCGTTCGCCAAGCGCGGGCGTTTCCGGCGATCCCGTACATCAACATCGAGTAAGCCCCCCTGAGCGTCATCGTATCGCTCGTGTTGCGAATCACGTATTGCACGATGATGAAATTCTCATGCCTCTGCGCACCGGCCCATTGCCGAACGGTGCGCGTGACACGAAGCGGCATCGGCTCGTCCCCCGGATATTGAGGAACGTATGTCGGGTTCGGGATCCATTCCGACTCGATCACTTCCTCCGCCTCGCGCGGATCCGCCTGGAGCCAGTAGTTCTCTCCTTGCGGCCAGCGCTTCGTGTGCTTCGTCACGCGGTACCGTGTTTGTCCTGTTGGACCGACGCTGCTGCCATACATCGCCCAGTCTTCGATCCAGATCTTCGCGCTGTCGTACGGACTCGGGGCGGCGAACCACATCCCGCCGGTCGTGAGATACGACGGAGAGCCGCCGAGGCTCGCGTTGATCCATTCCGGATCGAATCCCGGCCAGTCGAGACCATAGTTCACCCGCGTCCAGTTGGTGAACGGGGCGCCGGTCTTCGCGTAATTGTAGGAATTCCAGAGCATGCCGCGCCGGAGGAAGATGTTTGGCGCATCGATCTGCGCCGCCGCTGGAAGCGTGGCGAGCATCAGCGCCAGGATCAACCCTGTGAGGATGCCGCGCATGCGATTGTCGTTGTTATTCATGTCAGAACCCGAATCCGATGGTGAAGTAGACTTCGCGGGGCATGTTCCGGTACGCCTGATAGTAGCGGAATTTGTAGTTGTCGCGTGTGTCGTAGATGCCGATGTCGAGATCGGCGGAACCAGAGGCGACAGCGCC